>JBOGTX010000410.1:0-5619 GCA_050695695.1 Chloroflexota bacterium | reverse complement strand
CCCGGCAGACATTGCGATCTGAGGGATGATTGCTCTTATATCATTGCCGAACATTTTGTGGAGATAATTGACGATAGATTGTGTGGCAGCGATGTTGCCACCCGGCGTATGGAGGATAAGATCGAGCCCCTTGTTTCGGTCGATCTTGTGAACGGCCATCATGAATCCGTTCTTATCTTCGTCTGTTATACCCAGATCACTGACACCGGGCTTAGACAGGAATCCTGAGTAGTATGCGATAACATTTCGATCGGTATGCTCGTGCAGTTGGCGGAGATACTTCCGCCGGACGTCATCGAAAGCACGTCCGGCGGCTTGGGGATTGTTGCCGTACCGCTTCAGGGTAACCCTGATCTCTTCGAGTACGTCATTCCAGTCAGGCACGGCGGAGTGGGTCTACCTCACCGATGATGGGACTCTCTGCAAAATCATAAGTGACGACAGTCGGAACGATCCTAAGTGGAGTAGGCTGCTCCAGGGACCAATCGTCAGGGAACGGCTTGGGCGACGCGACGAACTTGAAGATCTCAGCATACTGCTCCTCCAAGTTGACCTGGGCGGCACTCCTTTCGGGCATAAGCGTCCTCCTCACGTCAGCGCTACCCGGAGTATATCAGAAATCGGTCCGGGCGCCGCATGGATCTTTCAGATTTGCCAAATCTCCACAAATCCACGACCAGCTGATTGGCAGTGCTTGACCGCTAAAGCTGCATGGATTTGCTCGGCAAATCCGTGCAGTTTTCACCGTGGCAGAAGATTAGAATAGGGCCCAGCACGTGAGGCTGCCTGGGTCGCCCGAGCTGGGATCTTCGCCCCTTCCCAGGCGAGAGGCAGATTCTCGCTTTCGCCGTAGCCATGGCTACGTGGGAGGTCGTTTCATGGCCAATGACGCAACTCGCTCGACTCGCACCTCACGGCGGAGGGTGCTGGGAGCGCTTAGCCTCGGCGGTATCGGTCTGGTCCTGGCAGCGAGCGGCTGCTCAACCGCGCCCGCCACCAGCCCCACCTCGGCTCCGGCCGCGGCACCCACCACCGCGTCGGCGCCAACCGCCGCGCCCGCCATCGTGTCCTCGCCGGTCACCAATGCCGCCCCCGCGGCGACCGCGGCCGCGACTGTCTCCACCCCGTCGGCCGCGACGTCCAGCGCGCCACCGGCCGCCGACACGCCGGTCTCGAACCTGTCCGGCACGCTGAACATTCTGACATTCGTGGACGCCATTGGCGGCACCGATTCCCGAGGGGCGGCGATGAAGCAGATCAACGCCAACTTCCTCGAGAATAATCCCAGGCTCACTGTCAAGTTCCAGGTCATCCCCTTCGCCCAGCTTGGACCCAAGTACATGGCCGCGTTCGCCGCCGGCAACGCGCCCGATATCAGTTGGGTCCGCGACGACTTCATCGAGCGGATCGTGGGTCAGGGCGGCCTGATGGATCTGAACCAGTGGATTAGCAAGTGGCCGGCCAGTGAGGTCAGCGACTTCTACAACCAGGTCGGCTGGAAGATGGGTGTTTTCGGCGACAAGCGCTATCTCGTCTACACGTTTGGCAGCGTCTCCGGCCTTCACTACCGGAAAGACCTGCTGAAGAAGGCGAATCTCAACGTCGCGGACCTGAACACCTGGGACAAGTGGAGTCAGGCGCTCCAAAAGCTCTGCGTCGACAAGAACGGCAAGCACCCGAGTGAAACGGGTTTCGATCCGAAGAACGTCGCGGTGTGGGGATTCACCGAAGCGCGCCAGAAGACCGCGAACGACTTCGATTCGCAGATGGAGGCGGCGATGCTGGGACTTGGCCAGCCGCTGCTCACCCAGGATGCCAGGGCGAACTGGACCAGCGACGCCGGCATCAAAGCGATGACGATGTGGACCGACCTCGTGGTCAAGTACAATGTCGAGCCGGTCGACGACATCACCCGCGAGCGCGCGGCGTCGGACCAGCTTTTCCAACAGGGACGGTCGGCCTGGACCTGGATCGCCAGCCAGCAACACAAGGACTTCGTCACCAAGTCGGTTTGGAACGCCAAGCAGGACCTTGGCTTTCGCGCCTGGCCGTCCTTCGACGGCACCAGGCCAAGTCCGATCGAGAGCGGCGCCTGGACCTTCGGGATGTCCAGCAAGACGAGCGTCAAAGACATCGCCTGGGGCTGGATCGACGACTACCTCTCGCCGGAGGCCGACGCCCTGATGGGCACGGTCGGGGGAGTGCTTCCCTCGCGGCTGACCACGCTCAAGCTACCGGTCTTCCAGGGACCGGACTACCAGTATTTCACCGACTACCTGAACGCCGCGGCGCAAGGGACGTTCGTCTCGTCACGCGGCCGGGCCAAGATCACGCCGGCGACCGAGCTTGGCCAGTGCTTCCAGGATATCGTCGTCAGCCACCTGTCGGTTGCCGACGCGTGCAAAGCATCCGCCGCCCGTTACGACAAGGCCGAGGCGGCGGCAAAGTAGGCCGCGACCGTGCGAACGACGAGCGTCGCGACTCGGACGACCACGCCCCGGTTGGCCGTCCGAGAGCGCATCGACTTTTTTCCCTACCTGCTGATCGCCCCGACGCTCATTCTGATCCTCGGGTTGACCGTGGTGCCCGCGGTCTACGCGCTGATCATGAGCCTGTCGGAAGTCGATTACATCTCGATCACGCGCTTCGTCGGACTGGCGAACTACGCCAACGTGCTGAGCGATCCGGAGACCCTGACGAACGTCGTCGTGACCTTGAAGTTCGTCGGGGCATCGATCGTCGGCTACGTCATCATCGCCTTTTGTCTGGCGATCATTCTGAATCAGAAGGTGGTGGCGCGCTCGTTCTTTCGGACGGTCGTCCTGATTCCCTGGGTCACGACCCAGGTCGTCTCGACGCTGGTCGTCAAGTGGATGCTCGATTTCGACCTGGGCATCGTGAACTCGACGCTGCGTGGCCTCGGCCTGGATCCGGTCAGCTTTCTGAGCGATCCCCACAACGCGCTGCTCACCCTGGTCGGGATCACCGTCTGGCGAGCAAGTCCGTATGGGATGGTCCTGCTGCTGGCTGGCCTCCAGACGGTGCCGGGCGAGCTCTACGAGGCCGCGGCGGTCGACGGCGCCAATGCCCTTCGGCGGTTCCTTTCGATCACCGTGCCGCTGATTCGCGGACCAATGCTGATCATGCTGGTCATGGAGAGCATGGGCATGGTGAGCCTGGTGACGCCGATTCTGGTGCTGACCGGCGGCGGCCCGGGCAACGCGACCGACGTGCTGGCGCTTCGGCTCTTCCAGGAGGCCTTCATCAACTTCAACATGGGCACCGGGGCGACGATCGCCATGCTGATCTTCGGGCTCGACATCGTCCTGAGCGTGGTCTACATCGGCCTGTTGCACCAGCGAGGTGACGGGTGATGGAAAGCGCGCGACTCGCGCGCGGCGTCGCCTGGACCGCCTCGTACGGGTTCCTGGTCGTCCTGGCGTTTCTCGCGTTGTTTCCGTTCACCTGGGGGCTGATCACCTCGCTCAAGACCAGCCGCCAGATCGCGGTTCAGCCGTTCGCGCTCATCCCGGCGCCGCTCAGCTTCGAGAACTACACTCGGGCGATCCAGCGCGGCATGAGCGACGGGCTGCGCAACAGTATCCTGGTCGCGGTGATCAGCGTCGCCCTGACGATCGCCCTGGCGTCGCTCTCCGGCTACGCCCTCGCCCGAATTCGGTTTCGGTTCTCCAGCCTCGCCCTGTTCTGCATCATCGCGCCGCAGTTCGTCCCCGGGCTCGTCAACCTGGTGCCGACGTACATCATCATGAGTCGCCTGCACCTGATCGACACCTACACGGTGCTGATTCTGCTGCACACCGTCCAGAGCCTGCCGATGGCGGTCTGGATCCTCAAGGCATTCTTCGAGACCGTTCCGGCCGAGATCGAGCAGGCGGCGATGGTCGACGGCTGCACCCGGTGGAGCAGCCTGACCCAAATCATGCTCCCGCTCGCCCAACCCGGCATCGCCGCGGCGGCGCTGTTCACCTTCGTCAGCAGTTGGAACGAGTTCCTGGTCGCGGTGACGATGACCACCTCGGCCGGCATGCGGACCTTACCGGTCGCGATCTACCTGAGCATCACCGACGTCGGCATCGACTGGGGAGCGCTGCTGGCCGGGGCGACCGTCGCGGTCGTCCCGATCATTCTGCTCTTCCTGTTTCTGCAGCAGCAATTCATCAGCGGCCTGACCGCCGGCGCGCTGAAAGGATAGAGACATGCTCGCGTTCAACCACACGGCGCTCTTCGTCAGCAACCTCGCGGAGTCGACCCGTTTCTACACCGAGCTCCTCGGATTCAGCGTGGTCACCTCCTACCCGATGCCGAACGACGGCCGGATCACCTACCTGCGCGGCGATGGCGGCCAGATCGAGCTGGTCAATAACCCCGGGGTCGCGCGACCGACCGAGCCGCCGAAGCTCGGTCCCGCGGCGGGCATGCGTCACATCGCCTTCAAGACCGACGACCTGGATGGACTGGCAGCCCGGCTCCAGGAAGCCGGCGTGAGGTTCCGGACCTTGCCTCGGGTGGCCGGCTCCGGGAACGGCCGACTGATGTTCTTCTACGACCCTGACTTCATCGAGATCGAGGTCATCCAGCGGGACACCGACTGGTAAGCGGAGCGAACCGAGGCAGACTGCCGTCGACTTACCGGATCTGTCGCTGGAGCGTCGCGCACTCGTGCTTCAGGACGCGGCGGGTGAGCACGATCTCCAACAGCCGATCGGCCGGCCTGCGCACCAGCGGCAGGTTGAAGGTGCCGCGCACCTCGTCGGTGAGCAGGGTGGCGCTGGCGGAAAGCGGCGCCAGGCGGAACTCTTGCGAATGGGGAAAGGCGTACTTGCGCAGGGGCTCGCCAACCTCGGTCCAGCGGATCCGCCGCCCTTCGTCCCAGTGGGTGATTCGCACCAGTCGGGGCAAGGCCGGGCCGAGCGCGAAGCCGTGGTCGACGATCAGCCGCGCGCCAACGCCGAATCGTCGCGCGCCGTCGAACCGGGCGGCGCGGTGAAAGACCCCGATCGTCGTCAGCCGCTCGAGGTCGGCAAGCCACGCCCAGGCAACGGCGAGGGGGACGCCCAGGGTGACCGTTTCGACGACGTGGATCGTGGCATTTGCCCCCACGACGGAACTCTTCCCTGGATGATATCAGGCCGAAGCCGGAGAGACCTGGACCACCCCGATGGCAACCAGGTCGAGACCACGCTACGAGAACTGGCGACCGGGGAGGTCGATCGGGGGTCAAGGCTCGGACTCCTGGTATCGGTTACAATGAAGACAGAGACGACATCTAGCCCAGGGATGAGGTGAGTGACATGCCATCGCCGGTTAGCCTGCGGTTGCCCAAGGAGACGGCGGACAAGATCCAACGAATCGCCGCGATCGAACACCGGTCATTTGCCGAGATGGTCCGGGTCCTCGCCGAGGAGGCGCTAAAGATGCGGGAGTTCCCGGACATCATCTTCACCGAAGGGCCGACCGGCCGCCGCGCCACGTTTCGCGACGGCCTGGACGTCTGGGAAGTCGTCGAGCCCTACCTCCTCGCCGGCAAGGACTGGGCAATCTTGCGGCAGAGTTACCCGGACGAGACGGAAGCGAAGCTGCGCGCCGCCGTCCGGTACT
>JBOGTX010000409.1:0-3023 GCA_050695695.1 Chloroflexota bacterium | reverse complement strand
GGCCAGGCGACGTCGCGGCCGCTCTCGACGACGACTTTACCCCAGAGGTGGTGCGCCGAGAAAAAGCTCAAGAGCGCCTGGTATCCCTCGGGTCTCAGCGAGACCAGGTCGCGCACGACCAGGCGCGATTCGGACGACGAGGCACCGACGCCACGCTCGAACGCGTAGAGAGCGTAGGCGGCGAGCTGATGATCCGATCCGTGCCACTGGACCAGCCACCGTGCCTCGGCGCCGTGTCGCTGCCGCAGGACGTAGTCTTCCCAGTACCAGCGGGGGTGATCCAGGTAGCCGACGCGCGGAGTCGCGAACCGGCGGTAGATCGGCTCCAGATGGTCGAAGTCAGCGACCTCGGCCAGACGCCGCTCGAGGCGGCCGCCGGAGTCGACCGATAAGCGCGGGCTGGGACGAAACGCGGCGGGTGCCCCGGAGAGGTGAAGCGCGTCTTCGCCCGGCGCCCAGCCAAGCTGGTTGTACAGCGGAAAGACCGTCGGATAGAGTGTGGACAGGGTGTGTCCCAGCTCTTCGCGCATCCAGGCCAGCGATGCCCGAAGCAGTTGGCTCGCGTTCCCGCGCCGCGCCCGCTCCGGGACGGTCACGACATTGGTGAACCCGCCGGTCGAGAACCGCTCCCCCTCGATCCAGGTCCCAAAGGCGTGGATGTGGGCCTGCGAGACGATCTGGCCAGCCTCGACCGCGACCAGAGCTTCGCGCTCCGGATCCACCCGCCGGCCGAAGTCCGCCACCCGTTCGGCTGGCGTTCGATGGGGCCAGGCGTAGGCGCCGAGCGCGGCGGCTGCTTCGATCTCGCCCCAGCGAAGCGGACGGATCTCGACGCTATCCATCGGACTTGATCCTCTCTCCGTCTCGGTCGGCGGCCCGAGGCGACCGCTCGGCAGCGTCGCGCTGGGCCCGAGCGGCCGACGACTGACGCGCCACCAGCCGCGAGGGAAACATCTCCTGGACCGGCGGCGTCGCCCGCTGGTAGATCAGATCGAGCAGCATGGCGGTCGCGCGAGCCGCCATTTCTTCGGTTGGCAGATGGACCGTGGTGAGCGGAGGATCCTGGTAGGCGGCGAACTCGGCGTCGTCGCAGCCGACGACTGCCACGTCATCGGGAATCCGGAGCTGACGGTCGCGAATCGCCCGCATCACGCCGATAGCCAGCAGGTCGTTGGTGGCGAAAATCGCGGTTGGGCGCTGGGACGGGCTCGGGTCGAGCAGCGCGGACGCGGCCTCGTAGGCGTCGCGAGCCCAGTTGGAATCCGCGGTCAAAGCCTCGCGCGGCTCGTCCAGACCTGCGTCCCGGAGCGTGTCGCGAAAGCCCTGAAGGCGCAGCAACTGCGCCTGCGAGCCGGCGTTCGCGTTGATCAAGCCAAGGCGACGATGGCCGAGGCCGATCAGGTGCTCGGCGGCGAGCCGTCCGACGACGGCGCTGTCGGTGTTGACCGAGCTGTGGCGGGAGTAGCGCTGGAACACGACCAGCGGCACGCTTGGCGAGAGCGCTTCGAGGAAGGCGTCATCGTCGCTCGAGGTGTTGGTCACCAGAATGCCGTTGAACCAGACCGGCTCGGTCAGGCCACGCAGCTTGTGCAGCTCGCCCAGCTCGAATGTTTCGACAATCAGTTGAACGTTCACCCCGAGCGCCGCCAACTGGTCTTGCACCGCCTTCAACTGGTGCTCGACCCCGCGGACGACGCGGCCGATCAACGATAGGCGGCTATCGATCGGATGGGCAATCGCCAGAACGATGGTTCGCAACTGCGCGCCGTTGCTCCGGAGCCGCCGCGCCGCCAGGTTGGGGGTGTAGCCGAGCGCCCGCGCCGCGTCGAGGACGGCCTGACGGGTGACCCCGGAGATGCGGACCGGCGAGGGGCGGTCTCCCAGAACGATCGAGACGGTGCTGACCGAAGTCCCGGCCCGCGCGGCGATGTCGCTCAGTCGAACCATCTCGGATGAACCTTCTTACTATAACGATTGACCAGGAACGCCCGCAGTATATTCCCGGGCCGAAGCCGCTGTCAAGACCCAATTTCATACCTGAGGCATCCCGAATTTCGACCGTCGAAGGAACGTTCACCGCGAAGGCGTTTGGACCACGAAAAGCGCGAAACGACGCGAAAAGGCACGAAAAGCCGAGGGCGGCGACCCCCGCTTTCGCGCGTTTCGTGGCCTTTCGTGTCATTCGTGGTCCAAACGTCCTTCGCGGTGAACGCCCTCTCGACGCCTGACCAACGCTGGCGTGGAACTACCGGATGCTTCCGGTTTGAGCTAATTTCTTACCGCCGTGTACACTGAAGCAGGAAAGGCAATCGGGAGGCTGGGCCGATGCAACGCTGGGAGCGACGCGAACGAAAGAAGCGGGCCGAGGCCGAGCGCATGCCCAAGAGTGGCGTGTCGGTTCGCCTGCTCGGGCGGATTCTCGCCGAGCGGGCTGCCGAGGCGAAGGCGAAGGCCGTGGAGGATCTGGAGCGGCAACCGGTCTCCGAGAAAGGTGGTCGTCACCGGGGCCGCCGTTGAGCCGACGCGCGCGTCTGCCTTGCGTTCTGCTATGATCAGCGCGCGATAGGTTATACCACCGGTCCACCGTCCACGAGAGGAGGTCATCCGAGGCCGCCATGGCATTGCTCGAACAAACCGAGGGGCATTATCGTTTCATTCCGGCCGGTCCGGGATCCCCGTATTGCAGCGGCGTGGTCGCCGCGCCGGGTTATGAGGTCGTCCATGCCACGCTGCGCCGTTCTCTCCCCTGGCAGGAGGGCTTCACCTTCGTCGAAAGCTACCTGGCGTCGATCGAGCGGCCGCGCGGGTCGCTCTGCGCGGTCGAGCTACGCGCCCCCCGACCGTACACCCCGGATCGCTGGACCGGCCCGGGCAGCTTCAATCAGGGCTATATCGATCTCCTGAAGAGCTGGGGCCTGTTCGTCGGCGCGGAAAACCCGGTCGCCCGAACCAACGTCGCGCCCGGTCTGAACCCGCCCTCCGAGCAGGTTTTGTTCGCCTTTTCCTACACCATTCCCCTGGCT
>JBOGTX010000408.1:0-1705 GCA_050695695.1 Chloroflexota bacterium | reverse complement strand
ATGCCGAGCGAGATTCCGGCGATCGCCTGGATCCGCCCCTTTCGCTTGCTCCGACTGAAATAGGCCATCGACAACGAGCCGCAGAGCGCCCCCGCGCCCACCGCGGTCATCATGAACCCGAGACCCTCCGACCCGACCGAGAGCGTGCTCAGCGCGAAGGCCGGCAGCAGCATCTGGTACGAGGATCCCAGCAGCAGGGTCACCAGGGCCAGGGTGAACAGCGGGGCCAGCGTCTCGTGATCCCAGATGTAGCGCAGGCCGGCGGTGACCTCGGTGAGCATGCGAGACTTTCGCCGCTCCTCGGCCACCCCGAGAATCGGAATTTGCAGCAGGGTGTAAAAGACCCAGACGCAGGCGAAAACCCGCAAATAGTAGACGCCGTTCACGTTGAACCAGGGAATCGCGATCAGGAGTCCGGCGACCGCCGGACCGAGGATCCGACTGGCGTTGAGCCCGGCGTTGTTCAGGGCGATCGCGTTGGCCAGATCCTCCTCGGGGACCAGGCTGGGAATCCAGGACTGGCGCGCCGGCATGTTGATCGAGAAGCACACGCCCTGGATGAAGCCGGTGACGACGAGATGCCAGTATTGGATCAGCCCGGTGCCGATCAAGAGCCCGAGCGCGACCGAGTTCACGCACAGGATGAGCTGGACGATCAGCAGCAGGTTCCGCTTGGGATAACGGTCGGCGATGACCCCGGCGAACGGCGAGAAGACCAGCTGGGGCAACCCTTGCGCCAGCCCGACGATGCCGAGCGCGGCCGCCGAATTGGTCAGCACGTAGGCCAGATACCCCTGCGCGATCATCTGCATCTGCATCATGAGCGTGCTGGCCTGGTTGCCGAACCAGTAGGTGCGGTAATAGGGATTTTTGTAGAGCGCGCCGAAGATCCGGGCGAGGCCGTCGGGGGGCTCGTCGACCGCGACGACGCCGGCTCGGTCGCTCACCGCCGTTCCTCCAGACACCGAGTAGGTCATGCTCGGGCCGCGCGCCCTCGTGGTAAGCTTTGGTCATCAAAGTGTTAGCGGACAGCTTATCCGCGGGCGGCCACCCTGTCAATCATAAGATCGCCCCGGCCCCGGGGCTCTCGCCACCCGGGCTGGCGAGGGGCGCGGGACGACGCTCGCGCACCAGCCACAGCGCCAGCGGGCTGAGGCAGATCTCCAGGATGCCCACGGCGGTGATGACCGTCGCGGCGCCCAGACCGTCGGACAGGCCGCCGGCGATCGCCGCGGCAAGCAGCGAGAAGACGTGGACCAGGGTCTGGTACATGCCGAAGATTCGTCCACGCAGGTGATCCTCGGTGTGTTCCTGGAGGAGGGTGGTGCCGGCGATGCTGGCGACGATCTGACCGCCGCCGAGGACGGCGAAGCCGAGTCCCGCGAGTGGCACCGAGCGGCTCACTCCGACGATGGCCGTTCCCAGCGCGGCCAGGAAGAAGCCGACCTGATAACTTCGATCGCGCGGAATCCGACTCGCCAGGGCGCTGGTGACGATCGCGCCAATCGCCGCGCCCACCCCCATCGCCGAGACGATCAGGCTGTAGCCGGCCATTCCGCCGTGGAGCACGTTTTCCGCCAGAATCACCGCCAGCACCGTCGAGACGCCTGGTCCGAGCACCAGCGCGGTCGCCATGATCGTGACGCCGCGCCGAACTGGATGATTGCGCAAGGCATCCCAGCCGCCATGCAGCTCGGTCCAGAAC
>JBOGTX010000407.1:0-3010 GCA_050695695.1 Chloroflexota bacterium | reverse complement strand
TCCGAAGGCAAGGCTAGCACTCGGCTCCCGGACGGTCAAGGCGCGCCTCTCCACGCCGCGATGATGGCCTGGGTCGGAGCGGCGTCGGTCGCCGGGGTCGGTGAAGGAACGCCCTGGCGAATCAGCCGCGCCATGGCGGCAGCCTGAAGCTGGTAGGCGTCGGCGGCGGGAATCGTCTCGGTCCGGTCCGCGTCGGCGGTGACGACCCGCACCCGGCTATCGCCCAGGGGAACGAAGGCCGGCTGGACCTCGATGCGCCCGCGCTCGCCGACGATCTCGGCGATCTGCTGGCCGGCCGTCTCGAAGCTACAGCTCAGCATGGCGAGCGCGCCGGATTCGTATTCCAGGACCGCCGCGCCGTGGGTATCGACGCCCACATCCTGCAAGTCCAGCACGGCACCGCGAACCGTCGACGGCTCGCCCAGGAACCAGCGCGCCAGGTTGACGCAGTAGCACCCGACGTCCTGGAGGGCGCCGCCGCCGAGCTCGGCCGAGAGGCGAATGTTCTGTCGATCGCGCAGGCGGAACGCAAACGAGGCCCGCAGCAGGCGGATCGTTCCGATCTCCCCGGCGTTGATCAGCTCGTGAACGTAGGTCCACTGCGGATGATTGCGATACATGAACGCCTCGACCAGGTGAATGCCGTGACGCTGGGCGGCGGCCACCATGGACTCGCACGCGGCAACCGTCGGGGCGAGCGGCTTCTCACAGAGGACGTGCTTGCCAGCCTCGGCCGCGCGGATCGCCCAGGGAGCGTGCAACGTGTTCGGCAGCGAGATGTAGACGGCGTCGACGTCGGGCGCGGCGAGCACGTCCTCGTAACTGCCCGATCGTTCCGCGCCGAACTCGGCGGCGGCGGAGCGCGCGCGGTCGGCGTTCCGGCTGCCGATGATCGCCAGCGGGTGGCCAGCGGACTTGATTCCCGGCAGGACGCGTCGGTTGATCCGGGCCGTCCCGAGGACGCCCCAGCGGAGGGATTCGGACATCGATCGTTCCTTTCTGTTCCCGATTTGGGCGATGCACCGACGCCGGACGGCCAGGGTGCCCAGCCACGGGCGATCAACAGGATAGTTTCCCCGTCGCGTGGCGTCAACCGACGGACCTCCCGTGCCGCCCGGCAAATATTCAGTAACTCTATTATTGAGTAACTCCATCAACTACGTTATAATAACGGGCGCTGAAGCGAGCTTCCGCTATCCTCGCATCCGGGTGATCGTCGACGATGGCAACCATTGCCCTGCAGCAGAGCGCCCTGCCGCGGCGCCAATCCCTGGCGAAGGTCGTCGCGCTGGTCCTGGTATTCTGGGTGCTGGCCTGGGCGATCGTCACCAACGGAAACCTCGCGGTGTACTGGGTGTTTGGGGTCTCCTTCGGCGTCATTCTCCAACGCAGCCGTCTGTGCTTCGCCTCGGCTTTCCGCGACCTGTACCTGCTGCGCGACGGCGGAAACCTCAGGGGGATCCTGACCGCGCTCGCGGTCGCCAGCATCGGCTTCGCCTTCATCCAGGTGCGCGCGGTGCCAACCCCGACGTTCGGCGCGCTGCCCGAGCAGGCCCACCTGATGCCAGTCAGCCTCCAGTTCGCGGTCGGTGGCCTCCTTTTCGGCGTCGGCATGGTGCTGGCGGGCGGGTGCATTTCCGGGACGATGTACCGGATCGGCGAAGGCTACCTCGGGTCGATGGTCGCGATGGGCGGGATTCTGCTTGGTCTGGTCTTCGCGACCCAGCACTGGAACTGGTGGTGGCAGACGTTCACCGCCCAGGCGCCGACGATCTGGCTACCCGGCGCGCTGGGCTACGCCGGAGCGATCGTCGTGACGCTGCTCGCGCTCGGCGCGGTCTACCTGGCGTCGCTCTGGTGGGAGCTGCGCGCGGGTCCTCGCCCAGCTTTCCAGCCACGCCGCGCCCCTGAGCCTCCCGCGCTCGATCTGAGCGATTGGGTCAACCAGCGCTATCGAGCGATCTTCGGCAAGGGCTGGCCGTTCGTCACCGGCGCGATCGCGCTGGCAATTCTGAACATCTTCATCTATCTCTTCGATCATCCGCTCGGCGTGACCGGCGAGCTGTCGGACTGGGCCAACCGCGCCGCCTCGCTTGGCGGAGTCATCGCGCCGACGTTGGTCGGAACGGCAAATTTGGCCGGCTGCTTGCTGGTGTACGATCCGACCGCGAGCCCGGTGACGACCGGCACGATGCTCGACGGCGGACTGATCGTCGGGGCATTCCTGGCAGCGCTGCTCGCCGGTGAGTTCAAGCTGCGGGTTCCCCGCCAGCCGGTCCGCTACGTCCAGTCGATCGGCGGCGGCGTCCTGATGGGCTACGGCGCGGGCATCGCCGCCGGGTGCACGATCGGCGCGTTCTTCTCGGCAATTCCCTCGCTCGGACTGAATGGCTGGGTCTTTGGCCTGGCGCTATTCCTGGGCGCGGGCGCCGGCGCCCAGGTCATCAAGAGGCTATGAGGTAGGAAAATGCGACAGTTAGACGTTCGTGGCGAGATCTGCCCCTATCCGATGCTGCGCGCGGTCGAGGCGCTGAAGAAGCTACCGGCCGGCGAAGGACTGGAAGTCTTCACCGACCACCCGCCGGCGCTCTCGACGATTCCCTGGGAGGCGGCGAAGCTCGGCTACGAGGCCAACCTGGAAGAGTCCGGCCAATCGGAGTGGAAGATCACCCTTGAGAAAGTGGCCGGCCCGACGAAGAAGCCGGCGGAGATCCTCAAAGACTTGAACCGTCAGCTTTCGACCCTCGCGATTTCCGAGTGAGAGGATTCAGCCAACCGTGAACCGAACGCCATTTCCTGACCGAGGCTCGCCCATTCGTACCCCCTTCTGAACGGCGACGATGGCCGCGGACGGTCAGCCCGCGTGTACCCCGGCGCCGATTATCTCGACTCCGCTCGACCGCATCGACGACTCGATCGGGCTGGCGCTCGCCACTTTGCTCGGACGGCGGACGTTGCTCAAGGCGGCGGCCGGCGGCATGGGCACGCTGATGCTCGCGGCGTGCGGCGC
>JBOGTX010000406.1:0-4635 GCA_050695695.1 Chloroflexota bacterium | reverse complement strand
CTTTGGGAGAGGGCGGGGGTGAGGGTCAGGGCCCGGCCAGCGCGTGAGGAGATCCCACGCTCACCCGGGAATCTTTAAAGTTCTGATAAATGTCCGGTCGCGATCCGGTCCAGCGACCGGCGTGCCGTCGCGAGGTTTTGCCTCTCGTGCGAAGGAATTCGCCGGTCACTCGGCTTCCGGTCGGCCCGGCGCCGGGGCACCGACGATCGAACATGGATGAGAACTTGCCGACGAACGCTCCGTCCGAGGTAGAAGACGGTGATGAAGAGCGTTCGGCTCGTCTCCATGATCCTCCTGGCCTTCCTGAGCGCGGTGACGCTGGCCGGGTGTGTATCGGCCCTCCGCGCGCCGTCAGGCGGCGCTTCCGGCGCCATCGCCGATCCCACGGCGTCAGTGCCGGATCGAGGCGCCGCGCCAACTGTGCCGTCCGCGTCGGCGAGTCCGTCGCCCTCACCGGTGCCAGCCACTTCGACGCCCCACCCGGCGACCGTCTTTCTCGACCCGGGCCACGGCGGCGTGGACACCGGTACGATTGGTTACACTGATGATGGAACCGTGGTCGAAGAAAAGACGATCGCTCTGGCGATCGCGCGGCAAACCGCGAGCGATCTCGAGCGCGACGGCATCGCGGTCGCCCTATCGCGCGCCAACGACTCGCTGCCGGGGATCCAGCCGTCCGACTACGAGCCGGATGGAACAAGTCTGACGGCCAACGGTGTCCTCGACGATCTGCAACGGCGGATCGATCGCGCGAACGCCAGCGGCGCGCGCGTCCTGCTCAGCATCCACCTTAACGCCTTCGAGGATCCTTCGATTGGCGGAACGCAGACCTTCTACGATTCGTCGCGCCCCTTCGCCGCCCAGAACGCGCGCTTCGCGACCCTGATTCAAAATGACCTGATCGCTGCCCTGCGGGCGGGTGGCTACGACACCCCCGACCGCGGCATCACCCAGGATCAGGACCTGATTACCGATCGCTTCGATACCCTGGGAGATGGCTACCACCACCTCGTCCTGCTGGGGCCAGCCGTCCCGGGGCGATTGCGACCCAGCGCTATGCCCGGCGCCTTGAATGAATCACTGTTCCTCTCCGATCCCGCCGAGGCGACCGCCGCGGCCCAGCCTGGTACTCAGAACTTGATCGCCCGAGCCTACACCCAAGCGATCGAGCAGTTCCTGGGCATCGCCGGAAGCGCGACCAGCCCGATCACTCCCAGCTTGCTCGGGGCGGGTGCGCGAAGTCGTGGTAGCGATCGCCGATCCGACTGACCTCGGCGTCGCCCTGATGCAAACAGACCCGGTAGCGAAAGGTGAGGGTCTGGCCCGGGGTCAGCACCACGTCGCCCCGGCGCGTCGGATCGTTGGTGAAGGCGCTGATGCCGAAGGGGTTCGCCGCGAAGAGCCCGTAGTCGCGCACGTGCCAGTAAGTGGGGTGACGGAAGCTGGTCGGGTGGTCCAGGATCGCGACGCCGACCGTGGCACCGTCGACCATCCCGGAATAATCGACCCAGGGCGAGCGCTTTCCCCAGGTCTCGGCCTCGCGTCGGCCGCCGTCGGCGTTCTGGATCAGTCCACCGCGCTTGCCTTCGATCGTGCTGTTGATTCGAAGCGCCAGCGGGCCGCCCTCCTTGGTGTCGCCAAAGAGGACCGCGACGCGCGACGGCGTCAAGACGATCTCGAGGTCAAGTAAGCGCGCGGTTGTCGTGCCATAGATCGTCAGGTGGCGGCGCTCCTCCAGCAACCCGTTGCCGGCGCCGTCGACCCAGCGCAGCCGCTCGCGAAGGTCGGCGGCGGCCGGTCCGGCCACGATCGACTCCCAGTCGTGATGGACGATGCGGCCAGTGTTCGGGTTCGGCGGCTCGGCCCAGACGTCCACCCCGTTCACCTCGCCAAACGCGACGTACAGCGAGCGATGGTGAGGGTGATCGGTCGATTCGTTCGGCACGTCTTTCTCCATTGGGAACGCGCGGGTCATCTTCACACCGGTCGGGCCGTGTAGCGGGAAGAAAAAAGGTCGAGCCTCGTCGTCGCCAAAGCGATACGTAGTAAACGGCGCGCCGTCGATCGTGAGGTCCACGGCGCCTTGCCGTTCGGTCAGTCGGACGACCTCGTCGTGCGGCGCGCCGGACTCGATCCGGAACTCCCGAGCTTTGCCGCGTTCCAGGTGATCAAGAATGAAGAGGAGTCGGTCGTCGATTCGCTGGGCCGGAATTCGCGCCGATCCGCCCTCGGCGACGAGCCAGAGCGGCGCGTCGGGACAGCCTGGCGGTCGGGGAAGCCAGACCGGGCACTCGTGTCGGTCGTGCTCGCCGGCCTGGATCTGGAGAGTAGGTGCGGCGGTCATCTGCGTCGGTCCTCCTTTGATAAGGCATTTCCGGGGTGCATTGAATCAGCGCTCGCCCACCGTGCAACCGAGACGTATCTTATCATTGATAAGACGCCCGGACGCCAATCCTTGACGGGTCATCGGAGAATCACCAGAATACCCGCGAACGACAAAAGGGGGGAACACCTTGAAGCTTGGCTATCATCTCGCGCCCTGGATTCGCGATGGGCACCTCGAGAGCTTCCACCGCGCCCTTGACGAGATCTCGCTGACCGGCTGGGACGGAGTCGAGTTTTCCGGGCAATGGGTCGTCGAGCGCTTCGGGCGCCGCCCCGGCGAGCTCGCCGATCTGCTCGCGCTCCACGACCTCGAGCTGGCGTCCTGCTACTTTCGCCCATCCTACCAGCGCGCGCGCCGCGACGCCGACCTCGAGCTGGCTCGCCGGGTCATCGACGTGGCCGCTAGCGCCGGCGGCCAGAACGTCTTGATCGACGGCGGCGATCAAAAGCCGGGGGGCACGACCGAAGACGACTACCAGCGCGTTGCCGAGGTGGCGAACCTCGTCGGCGCCCACGCGAAAGCGGCCGGCCTGCAGTGCTCCTGGCACCAGCACTGGGGCACGATGTTCGAATGGTCGGTGCCCTTCGACCGGCTGATGGCCCTGACCGATCCGGACCTGGTCCGGTTCTGCCCGGACAGCGCGCAACTCAGGATGGGCGACTTCGACGTCCTGGCGACCTTCCAAAAGTACGCCCGGCGGATCGGCTTCATTCACTTCAAGGATCTCGACGTCAATCACGATTGGCGGGTCAGCGCATCCCACGGCGGCCCGTCAACCTGGTCCGACACCGGCGCCTATCACGTCGACTCTCGCTGGCGCTTCGTCGAGCTCGGCCGGGGACTGATCGACTTTCCCGCGTTGCTGGCGGTGGTGCGCGAGGCGGGCTACGACGGCTGGATCCTCGACGACTTCGACTACAGCGCCTACCCGACGCGCGAGGCCTCGATCGCCCTCCTGCGCTATCTCCGCGGCGCGCTGGGCATCGTCGGCCGCCGCGGTAACGCCGGCTGGGCCGGCTAGAGCTCTTGGAGAACGAGTAACTTGGCGTGCGGTAGCCGGTCGCGTCCGCTACCGCTGCCGTTTCTGGGGCCGGGATCGGCGCGGGGCGGCCGGGGGTGACCTCTCTCCCGGCCTCGCTCGACCGCAGGAGCAACGGCCTCCAGCGCCCGCGCGGTGATCATTCTCACCATCACCATGATACAAGGAGCTTTGGGCAACCGACCGGTGCACGAAGGCGGTTGATCCCGGTCGAGCTGAGCTGAGCCGGGCCCCCCTGATGGGCACCGGTCCCCCTTCCAAAGCTTCCCTCCCCGCGTCGGGGAGGGATCGAGGGAGAGGTCCCTCCGCTCCCTCACCGGCTGATTCCAATCGTATCCGTTCCGCCCAACGACCCGAGCTTGTTGAAGAAGAGGATCCGCTCGACCACCGACGGTTGGCTGGTCGAGACCCGCGCCGAGACTGGACTGTTCGAGATCACGTCGTTCACGTTCAGCACGAACTCGCGATTCGGCGAGATCAGGAAGTCTCGCCCGATGACCTGGCCGCTCGGAAGGTCGAAGTCGATGTGCGCCGACATGTTCGATGCGGTTGGATTGAGGATCGCGATTACTTCAGTGAACGGCGGTTGGGTCGAGCCTTCCGGCAGGAACCAGGTCGACGCCAGCGCCGTCGCGCCCTGGGTCGAGATCGCGCCGCGCGGCTCTGGATTGAAGAACTCCGAGCGCTCGGCGATGATCGGCTGGGTCGCGCTGACCTGGATGCCAAAACGCGCGTTCGCCAGCACCTGATTCAAGAAGACGCTCTGGCGACTCTGGGCAGCGAGCTGCTGGGTGAACGTCACGACCGAGCCATTCTGGTAGAGATTGATTGTCGCGGTGGCCGGGCTGGCGTTCGGGTTCTCGAGCAGGAGGAAGGTATCGAACGGCGACGCGCCCTGAGTCGTGTTGGCATCGGCGAAGAACCAGCTCGAGCTCGGGCTGTTGACGCCGGGATTGTCGGTCGCGGCGTTGCCCGGGAATCGGAACATCGATCGCTCCACCACGATCGGCAGGTTGCTGGTCACCCGGCTGGAAAACGCGGCGTTCGGAAGCACCTGGTTCACGAAAATGCTCGTCCGCGAGGTCGGCGGCAGCGACATGGTCTGGGTGACCGGCGTCCCGCCGCCGAGCAGGAAGTAGGTGATCGTGGCGATCGCGGTCTGGTTGTTCGGATTCTGGAGCAGCAGCCAGGTTTGGAACGGGTTCTGGGT
>JBOGTX010000405.1:0-1798 GCA_050695695.1 Chloroflexota bacterium | reverse complement strand
CAGATCGGCGGCGTGGTGGCCGGGATCGAGAGTGGCTACTTTCAGCGCGAGATCGCCGAGAGCGCGTATCGCTACCAGCAGCAGCTCGATCGGAAAGATCGGATCGTCGTCGGGGTCAACGCCTACGAAGAGGGTGGCCGGGCCTCGAACGACATCCTCGCGATCGATCCGCGCTGGGAGCGCGAGCACCTGGCGCGGCTGAGCCGGATTCGCGCCGAGCGCGACGCCGAGCGAGTCGCGGCCGGCCTCGCCAACCTGCGCCGGGCGGCGGACGGAGCCGAGAACCTGATGCCCCCGATTCTGGATTGCGTTCGCGCCTACTGCACGCTCGGCGAGATTGTCGACGCGCTGCGGTCGAGGTTCGGAGAATATCGGGAAGACCCGGTGGTGTGACGAGGTAAGAGCCCATGATCGATCGATCGGCGAAGAACATCCGCGTGCTGGTGGCGAAGCCGGGGCTGGACGGGCACGACCGGGGCGCGAAGATCGTCGCCCGCGCCCTGCGAGACGCCGGCATGGAAGTGATTTACACCGGTCTGCGGCAGACGCCGGAGATGATCGTCGAGGCCGCGCTGCAGGAAGACGTCGACGTCGTCGGGCTCAGCGTGCTGTCGGGCGCGCACCTGACGCTGGTGCCCAAGGTGACCGCGCTGCTCCGCGAGCGCGGGGCGGCTGACGTGCTGGTAGTGGTTGGTGGGATCATCCCCGAACCGGACAATGCCGCCTTGAGCGCGGCGGGCGTGGCCGGCATCTTCGGTCCCGGCACCTCGACCGTCGACATCGTCAGCTTCATTCGCGAACGGGTCGGCGGCCCGACCCCGGCGTCCAGCCATGCCGGGGGTTGAGCCCGAGCCAGCGGCGCTCGTCGCCCGGGCCCGCGCCGGCGACCTTCGCTCTCGCGCGCGACTCTTCAGCCTGATCGAGAACGGCGGCGGCGGCGCCCAGCACGCGCTGAGCGAGCTGGCTCCCCTCGCTGGCCGCGCCCAGGTGGTCGGGATCACCGGGCCACCCGGCGCCGGCAAGAGCACCCTGGTTGGGCGCCTGGCGTCGGAGATTCGTCGGGCCGGCCAGACTGTCGCGATTCTCGCGGTGGATCCGTCAAGCCCGCTGACCGGCGGCGCGGTGCTCGGCGACCGCATCCGGATGCAGGATCTGCACGGCGACCCCGGCGCGTTCGTTCGGAGCCTTTCGACCCGGGGCGCGGTCGGCGGACTGGCGCGGGCGGTCGGCGACCTGGCCGTGGCGGCGGACGCGCTCGGCTACGACGTCGTCCTGATCGAGACGGTGGGCGCCGGACAGGATGAGGCCGAGATCGCCGGGGTCGCCCCGACGGTCGTCCTGGTCGAGGTGCCACACCTGGGCGACGACGTCCAGGCGATCAAGGCGGGTATTCTCGAGCTGGCGAACGTGCTGGTCGTGAACAAGGCCGACCGCGGCGGCGCCGACCAGGCGGTGGCGATCCTCCGCGGTATGCTCAGCCTTGGCCACCCGCGCGACGGCTGGCACCCACCGATTGTGAAGACGTCGGCGATCACCGGCGAGGGCATCCCGAAGCTGTTGGAGGCGATCCGCGATCACGCGCGCCACCTGCGCCAGAACGGCCGGCTTAGCACCTGGCACGCCGAGCGGGCGCGCGCGCGCGTCCTCGACGGCCTGCGCGAAAGGATCCTCGCCCGCGTGCTGGCGGAAACGTCGCCCGAGCAGCTTCAGGCGCTGATCGACGAGGTTGCGAGCCGGCGGACGTCGGTCGATCGAGCGGTGGAGAGGATTCTCACGAGTTTTGACGAGCGAGTTGGGT
>JBOGTX010000404.1:0-7042 GCA_050695695.1 Chloroflexota bacterium | reverse complement strand
GCGCCGGTACTCTGTATTCGTACGATGCCGACTTCGATCGCGTGGCCGGAATCGCCCGACGGAACCCTGGCGCCACGGATCCCGAATAGATCCGGTCGCGACCGCCAAGTGCCATCGGGAGGGGCTGATGCCCCGTTCTCTCGTTACCCTCGGGTCAGCCTTGGCGCCTGCCGCTCGTCCCAGTAGGCGTCGATGTCGCGCTGCCAGCCGGTGGGTGCTTCGCCGGCGAGCACGTCGTCGAGCCGAATCGCGCGGCCAGACCAGGACGATTCGTAGATGGCCTCGACCAGCGCCAGCGTCTTCAGGCCGTCCCAGCCATCGACCTCCGGCTGGCGACCGTGCTCGATCGCGTCGAGGAAGTCCCAGATCTCGATCGCGAAGTGCTCGGTCACCCCGTTCGGGAAGAGGCGCTGGACCCGCTCCGGTCCGATCTCCCGGCGGTGCCGCGCCTGGAGCTCTTCCATTGAGAGGTAGGTGCCGTCGCGGCGGCGTAGCTCGCCCGGACCCATGAACTGGTGGTAGACGACGTAGCGGTTGGAGTAGTTGGTGTCCTCGATCGAGCCCTCGGAGCCGTTGATCACGCAGTCGCGGGTTTCCTTGCCGGCCGTCGCGAACGACCAGCACCAGGTGCCGACGACGCCGCTCTTGAAGGTGAAGATGGCCATGACGGTGTTCTCGCGCTCCCGAGCGATGCCGTCGCGCCGGATCGGCGGCTCGCCATCGCGATAGGACCGTACCTCGGCGTAGACCGTGTCGGGCTCGCCGTAGAAGTAGCGAATCGTGTCCAGGAAGTGGAAGCCGGAATCGATCACGCCAGCGCCGCCGCCCATCTCGCGGTTGTAGCGCCAGACCATGGCGGGCGAGAGCGTCTCCGGCGCGGCCGGCGGGCGCCACTGGGTGTAGTTGGCGAAGAAGGTCCGAACCTCGCCAATCAAGTGGGCCTCGTTCAGCGCCCACGCCACCGCCCGCTGCCCGGGCATGCGCCGATGCGGCACCGCGGTGGCGAGGATCTTTCCGTTGCGGTCGGCGGCTTCGGCCAGGGCGCGCCCGGTCTTCAGCGACACGGTGTACGGCTTTTCGACCAGCACGTGGAGCCCGGCGTCGAGGCAGCTAATCCCGACGACGTGGTGCAGGCCGTGGGGCAGGCAGATGTCGACCGCGTCCAGCGGCGCTTTGCAGACCATTTCTTCCCAGTCGTGGTAGATCTGGGGATTGGCGCCCTGATTCTCGCGCGCGTGCGCCGCGACCGCCTGGACGTTGTCGTCGACGGTGTCGCAGCAGGCGGTGACGTCGAAGTTTCCGAGACCGGCGCGCTGGAGCAGCGTCAGGCCGGCGATGTGGCGCGAGCGCGCGATGCCGCCGCACCCGATGATGCCCAGTCGAATCTTTTCCGCCATCGGTTCCTCCGTCCCTCGTTTCGCCGTATGATAGAATACTTCGTCAAATGACGCTACGCATGGGAACGTGAAGCATCCCGAACTTTGGATCTGGCATTCAGATGCCGTAGGGCAGAATCGTCCCCGCGTCTCCCTTGGGACCGGCTCTTCAAAATTCGGGATGCTTCATGCTCCTTGAAGGATGGCAAAGAGTGCTGCCGATTCAATTCGATCTCAAGCTTCCGGCGCAGAACATCACCTGGGCGGATTACCAGGCTGCCGCGACGATCGCCGATGGACTGGCGTTCGGTACGTTCTGGACCTGGGACCACCTGTTCCCGATCTTCGGTGACCCGGATGCCTCCGAGCACGAGTGTTACACGACGCTCGCCGCGCTGGCCGTCGCGACGAAGCGGATTCGCATTGGCGCGCACGTCTCCGGCGTCATGTATCGGAACCCGGCCCTCCAGATCAAGCTGGCGACGGCGATCGACGTGATCTCGAACGGACGCTTCGAGCTCGGCATCGGCGCCGCCTGGGCCGAACGGGAGTTTCGCGCCTTCAACATTCCGTTCCCACCGCCGAAGGAACGAATTGGCACGCTCCGCGAGACGCTCGACCTCGCCAAGCTGGTCTGGAGCGGGGATCCCCGGAAAAAGGTGACCTTCGAAGGAAAGTACGTTCGCGCGTCCGATTTCTTCATCAACCCGCAACCGATTCAGAAGCCACACCCACCGATCTTTATCGGCGGCGGCGGCGAGCAGCTCACCCTGCGCGTGGTGGCCAGGCACGCCGACACCTGGCACGGCTTCGGCGACGTGCCGACGCTCCAGCACAAGATCGACCTGATCCACACCTACGCGCGCGACTACGGACGCGACGGCACCAGCATCGTCAAGTCGAGCGACGCCCAGATCTGGGTCGGCGAGCTGCCGGATTCGGTCGTGACCCGCGTCTGCGAGCTGACCGGCCGTTCGCCGGAGCAGGTGCGCGGCTCGGTCATCTCCGGCGACCCCGCGACGATCGAGCAGCGCCTCCGTCCCTTCATCGACATCGGGATCACCCGCTTCATCGTCGGAACCTGGGGACTCGAGTTCGCCGACAATTGGCGCCGCGTTTCGGAGGAGATCATCCCGCGCTTCGCCAACGGGTAGTCGGCGATGGCGTCCAGCTCTTCCTGACGACTCCTCTCGCGTCTTTCGACGGGCAAACCGCGACCCAGTTCATCGAGGCCAATCAGCTCGACCGGGTGATCGGTGCACTCGCTGGCCACTACGAAGGCCTGGGTCACTGATCCTCTTTGACAACGCGCTGAGCGTTCATCGCCCCCTACGTGGGAGTCGTCTATCGCCATCTCCCCGCGCGATCTCCATGAAGTCAGCAAGCAGCGCGCCCTCGCTTGCTCTGTAGCTTGTTCGGAAGCGCGAGGACTTCGAGGCCGGTGTCGGGATCCCTCACTCGACGAATCTCACCCTCGAATTTGGTGAGGAACACTTCCAGGGTTGGTCGGACGACCCCCCTGGCAAGGTGGCCGCTTGAAGTGTGAGACTGAGCATCGCTGACCGCGGCGTGCATGTGGATGATCGGCTTGCCGTTCGCGCGCGCGACGTTGCCGAGCAGGCTCACCACTTCGACCTGCTCGTCGATGTCGTGCGGTTTGAACTGCTTGTTCGTAACGTCGAAGTAGCACAATCGGACCTTACAGAACCCGCCGAATCCGACGAAGTCACCCCCTCGAACGTCTTCGTGGTCGAGGAAGTCGAGCAAGGTCGATTTGACCTCCTCGCCCGGCTCCAGCCGCAGCACGTAGTGATCGCCAAATCGTTCGAACTCCATGGAGCCCCTCCACGACGAAAGAGTCTCGAAGCGGCCTCTTTTCGGTGGCCGCGTGACCTGCTCGCGGCGCAAGTCTCGTTCCCCCGTTACGCCTGAAGCCAGGCCAACCGGCGAATCTAGCGGCTCTCCCGACCGACATCTCTACCTATTTGTCGTCAGTGCACAAATGCTCCCGCCTCACTTGTTGCTTCTGACCCATAGAACGAGTCCGTGGTGAAAGGCTATTGTTCTCATGGCACTAGGGGATGAACGGTCAACCGTTCCATCCGAGGTAGCCACCGGAGACGAAGAGACGGCGACCTGAAGGCCGGCCGGCGGACACCGTCGTCACGTCCCGTGAGCGACTCATCCTTCGCGAGCCAAAGCAGCAGGAGGTCACCCACGGTGGCAACACCCGCGAGCAAGCCAGCCATGCGCCCCACGCTCAACCTGACCGGGGTAACCGTCAACGCGATGGCGTTGATCGCCCCGGGGGCCTTTCTGTGGATCACCTACCAGGTCCAGGCGGCCCAGACCTTTCCCGGATCCTCGGCCACGACCGCCCTTGACATCTGGCCGGGCATCATCTTCGCCCTGATTCTGGCGTTTCTCACCGCGATTTCGTATTCGCAGCTCGCCCGAATCTATCCCGAGGCGGGAACCGGCAGCTGCTACTACTTTGCCGAGAAGGCGTTCGTCGACAAGGAAGAAAAGTCGCACCGCCGCTGGGCGCGCCTGGCGAAGATCGTGACCGGCTGGGCGGCGCACCTCTTCTACTGGGTGTATCCCGGCGTCATGGTCGCCTTCATGGCGATTCTGATCACCTACATCGCCAGCGCGTTCGGGCTGACGATCCCCACTGTCGGCCAGATCGCCATCGCCGTCGTGTTTGCCATCCTCGTCGGGCTGATCGCCTATCGCGGCGTCAATGGGTCGACGCTCACCGCGCTGATGATCAACGTGATTCAGCTCACCGCGCTCGTTGGATTCTCGATTCTCGCGATCGCCTACCGTCTGATCAACCCGGGGCACGTCAGCTTCACGTTCCCGAGCGTGTCGGCGGTCCTGATTCCCCACTCGCTGCCCGGCACCCTTTTTCAGGCGACGATCGCGATTCTGATCCTGGTCGGCTTCGAGTCCTGTACGGCCTTCGGCGCCGAAGCCATCAACCCCAAGCGCGACATCCCTCGCGCGGTGATCCTGGCGCTCGTCATCCAGGGCCTCGTCGCCTACCTTTTCGAGTACTTCGCGGCGAACTTCGCGATCTCGGATGCACTGACCGGGAAGGCAGCCGACGGCTCGGTGATCAAGGGATTCGACGCCGCCGCGGCGTCGAGCGCGCCGATCGGCGACCTGATTCGCCTGATCGGCGACAGCATGCTCGGCGGGATCGGCTTTGGCCTGATGATCGTCATCGCCCTGACCGTGGCGCTGGCGATTCTCGGCACGACCCTGTCGGCGATGAACACCGGGGTTCGAATCACCTTCGCGATGGCACAGGATGCCGAGATGCCGGAGCCCCTCGGAATGCTCCACGGCGAGTTCGCGACCCCTCACGTCGCGGTCTGGGTCATGGTCGCGGTGTCGGCGATCATCGGCGCGATCGGAACCCTCTCGGTCGAGAGCCTGACCGCGGTCACGCTCGCGTCGAATCTCGGAACGTTCGTCCTCTACGCGCTGACCTGTGTGTGGACGCTCGTCGCCTTCAGCGGACGTCCGGATCACAATTTCCTCCGGCACAAAATCGTACCGATTCTTGGGCTGCTCGCGAATCTCGCGATGCTCGTCACGATCTTCTGGATGGGATTCCTCGGTGGTGGCGCCTCGCAGGTGGAGTCGATCGGGGCACTGGTGATCGCCGCGATCTGGGCGGTCCTGAGCGCGGCGTACGTCGTCGTCCGCAGCCGCCAGACCGGGCGCCCGATCATCATGGTACCTGCCGACGAAGCCCTCTGAGGGAAGGTGAGACTTTTGGCCGAGCCACGATGATCGCCATCGCGGCGGCCGGACGGTCGGCGAGCGGGCGAGTCCGCGAGAACAACGAGGACTCGCTCGCGTCGGTCAGCCCGGAAGACCCGACGGTCCTCGACCGAAAGGGGCACCTGCTCGCGATCGCCGACGGCCTGGGCGGCCACGCGGCCGGGCAGGTGGCAAGCGCGACGGCGATCGCCGGACTGGTGGGCGCCTATTACGCGCCCACCAGTCCGGCGCGAGTCGAGCCTGCCTTGCAGCACGCCGTGCAGGCCGCGAACCTGAAGGTCCACCACGCCGCGCAAGGCGATCCCAGCTATCGATCGATGCAGACCACCCTGTCGTGCCTGGCCATCGTCGGAGCGTCCGCCTACCTCGCCCACGTCGGCGACAGTCGGATCTATCGGTTGCGCGGCGATACGTTGACTCAGCTGACAAGCGATCACTCGGAGGCCGCCGAGCTGATTCGCCTGCGGCTGGCCAGGCCGGAGTCGCTCGCCGAACACCCTCGGCGCAACGTTCTGACCCGCACCCTTGGCAGCCAGCTTCTTCTGCGGCCGGACTTTCGCCGCGAGCCGGTCCAGGCGGACGACTGCTTCGTCCTCTGTACCGATGGCCTGTGGTCGGAGGTCTCGAACGACGAGATCGGGAGGATCGTCGGCACGAGCCCCCCGGATGCCGCCTGTGAGCAGTTGATCGAGCTGCAGCTTGGTCGGGCCAGTCTGGACAACGCCACGGTCCAGGTGGTGAAGGTAGTATCATTAGAGCGCGAGTCGGTTGTGACCGCGGGGGAAGCGGGCAACTGGCTGAACGGACTGCTCGGTCACTTTCGTTCCCCGACGTCACGCTAGAAACCAGGTGGATCAGTGAGATTCGGCGCCGGAGACCGGGTCAACCGGTACGTCATCGCGGAGCCGCTCGGAGTCGGAGGCATGAGCGAGTCCTACCGGGCGCGTGACGGCAAGAGCGGCGGGCAGGTTGTGCTCAAGTTCCCCCACGTCGGCTTGATCGGCGATCCGGCGGTGTTCAGCCGGTTCGAGCGCGAGATCGAGATTGGCCGACGTCTGGTTCACCCGAACGTTCAGCGTCTGCTCGATGCCGGACGGGTGGACGATGGCGTTTCGCCGTTCATTGTTATGGAATTCGTCGAAGGGCAGTCGCTTCGCGCGTACCTCGCCGAGCACAAGCCGCTGGCGATCGACCGGGCGATCGACTTCGCGACTCAGCTCGCGTCGGCGCTGTCTTACTGCCACCAGCAGGGCGTCGTACACCGCGACTTGAAGCCGGAGAACGTGCTGGTCACGCCCGACGGACAGCTCAAGCTGATCGACTTCGGCATCGCCTTGCTTCTAGGGGCCCGCCGGGTGACCTGGGGCAGCCTTTCGGCAACGGTCGGAACTCCCGATTACATGGCTCCCGAGCAAGTCCGCGGCGAACGTGGCGACGAGCGGACGGACGTCTATGCCGTGGGAGTTATCCTCTATGAGATGCTGGCCGGCGAGGTCCCCTACCGGGGAGATAACCCACTTTCGGTGATGAGCCAGCGGGTCGATCACGACCCGCCGCCAGTGAGCGGCAGCCGGCCGGGGATCTCCCCCGCGCTGGAAGTTGTCGTCGAGCACGCGTTGCAGCGTGATCCGAGCCAGCGCTACCCGACGATGGCCGATTTCGCCCACGAGCTGACCCACCTGGACGAGGTGGACCTTTCGTTCCACGTCGAGCCCAGGGGAAAAACCGGCCTGCCAGCCGGGTGGATCACCGGAATCGCGATCTCGCTCACCTTCCTCGCGCTGATTCTTCTCGGCATCGCCGCCGAGGTGCTTCACCGCGCGCAGATGGTGCATTAATTCGTCGATCCGGGCCCGAGCTTGGCGGCACGG
>JBOGTX010000403.1:0-2495 GCA_050695695.1 Chloroflexota bacterium | reverse complement strand
CCACGCTTGCCTAGCCAGAATTATAGCACGTCGTCGCGTCACGGGCCACCGGCGCAGATCGTCCAGTTCTACCGCGGGTTGAGCTGATCGAGGTCGGTCGCCGGAATCGGCGCGTGATCGACGAAAGCCTCCGGATCCGCCGCGAGCAGCTCCGAACGCTCGACCTGATAGCTGTAGAACTCGAGGTAGCCGTTGAGGTTGCGATGTGGCTCCTCGACGCCGCGCGGGTACTCCCGCCGGAGCGCGGCGTAGCGCGGATCCTTCGCGTCGCGTTCGAGAAAGATGACTCCCTTGTGATCGGGCACCCGTCGCAATGGCAGACTCAGCGGAAAGTCGCGAACGTTCACCCCGTCGATCCGCGGAACTAGAAAGTGAACGGTATCGTAGGCCAGCGACGTATCGCGGTCGGCCAGCAGATACACCCGGTAACGGCCGTTCACGGTTTGAACGTAGCGAGCCAGAATGGTGAAGAAGCTTGGCGGCTCCATCGTCTGGACGTGGACCTCGAAGTAGTCCACGTAGTTGCTCCAACCGATCAGCACGACCACGACCATGACCACCGGTAGGCCGAACCGCCATCCCCGGTCCGGACGGCGACTGGCGAGCGCTCGCCAGCCGGTCTCGACGACGAGCGCCGGCAGTACCGCGAGGGTTCCGAGCATGGCGACGACGTGCGGCGAAAACAGAGCGTCGAGGTCGAGGACCGATCCGAGGAGCAACGTGAGCCACAGCCAGGCCGCCAGGAGAAAGTAACGCGACTGGCGGAGTCGCGTGGTGGCAATCGCCGCGCCAAGAACCAGCAGCGCGCCCGACCCGAAATCGAGCAGCGGACCGGTCTGACCGTACTGATTACTCGTCTCACCGCGAAGGTTGAACGCCTCGAGAGTATTCACGGCTTGCACCCGCAGCACGTCGGCGATCGAATGTACCTGGTAGGCGCCGTACTCGTGCGCGAGATTGTCCGGGCTGAGCACGAAAACCTCGGACGTCCGGGTCAGCGCATCCGCCGGCTCGCCGAGGTAATGGATCATCTGGGGGGCGACGAAGAGCCAGGCGCCCAGCGCCAGGATCGTCAGGCCGCGCCCGTGTCGCCCCAGGAATTCGCGCTCGCCAATCGCCCGGTGCAGCAGGTAAAGCAGCGCCAGCACTGGCGTCAGGCGCGCCGCGAGGTAAACGCTCAGCGCGATGCCAACCGCGAAGCCAGCGAAAAGGTAGTCGAGCCATTGTCGATTTTGGAGCGCTCGGAGCAGGAAGTAGAAAATCAGGAGGCTCGCGAACAGCGCCTGGATGTAATTGTTGCCGGTCCGACTGTAATGGATCGCCATCTGAGCGGTCGCCAGAAACGTCGCCGAGAGCGCGGCGACTCGCGTCGAAAACAGCCGCTTGGCGACCCCGTACAGCAGGGCGACCGACAGGCTTCCGACGATCGCCGAGGCCAGGCGCAGGCCAAGGAGGTCGTCGCCAAACGCTTGCATCGCCAGCGCGCTCGCGGCGAAGCTGAGCCGCGGCAGGCTGGCCCAGCCCACGCCGAACAGGTCGCGCGCGTTGCCATTGAGGATCTGGCGCGCCGCCAGGCCAACCGCCGCTTCATCGCCGTGCACGTCGACCGGTATCGCCGTCAGGTGCCAGGCCCTCAGTCCAAACGCCAGCAGGACGATCGTGCCGACGCCGACGGCCTCGAGAGCGCTTGCACGGTCGTGGGGTAGTCGCCAGGGAAAGGACCCGAGCAGGCCAGTACCCAGCGAAACTGCCGCCAGGGCAATCAGCCAGAGCGGCAACGCGATGCTGGAGGAGTCGCGGGCCGTGACCAGATCGACCGAAACCGCGGTCAACACCAGCCCCAACGCGACTGCCACGGTGCCGGCGGCGGCCCGTTGGCGAGAATGCCGCTTCGGGTCAGTCGGGCAGCCGGCGTCGCCACGTCGCATCGGGTCGCCAAGCGGCGCCACGCGGTCGATCCAACGCGCGCCGACGACGGCGACGGTGGCCGCCACCAGGAACAGGAGGGCCGCCGGTCCGGGGCGGTCCAGCGGCGTCAGCTCCCATTGAGCGAGAAGCGCGATCGCCACGGCCACGATCCACGCGGCGAGCCCCGGCGTGACCGACGCGGCTTCGGGGCGTTTGGCGCTTGACACGACTCATTGACCGTCAAAGCGAGAAAATTAGGCAACACGGGACCGATTCGCGCCCGTCGCGCGGACGCCGTCGTCATTGTAGGGGCATGGGGGCTCTGTTACAATCGGGCCGCGGGATCTCGCCGTGAGCGGAGTTATGAAGCCAAACCCCATCCTCGCGCGCCGCCGTCAGACGCGCGGGATCGCCCAGGGAATCCTCGGGCTCGCGCTGGCAGTGTACGCCGAGGGCATCCTCGACCGATGGGTGAGCGGCCAGACCGTCGACGTTCCCCTCGCGGCCGGCCTGTTCGTCGTCGCGGCGGTTCTCGTCTCTTTGGCGGTCGGCTCGCTCGTACCCCCGATGCCCGATTCGCCCCACCC
>JBOGTX010000402.1:0-3670 GCA_050695695.1 Chloroflexota bacterium | reverse complement strand
GTGATCCCCGGGAGCTTCCGCAAGGAGATCACCGCGAACGGCGTCGCACGGATGCTGGACGCCGCCACCCGGGCGGTACCTTCGTTGCGCGATGCCCGCTTCGTCGAAGCGTGGAGCGGCTTGCGCCCGCGGAGCCTCGACGATCAACCGATCATCGGCGCCGATCGAATTGACGGACTGTTCTGGGCAACCGGGCACTTCAAGATGGGCATCCTCTCGACGCCAGCGACGGCCGAGATCGTCGCGAGCCTGGTCCAGGGGGGCGTGTCACCCTTCCCGATCACGTCGCTGAGCCCACGGCGCTTCGCGCGTTGACGTAGGCGTTTCGGATCTCGATGTACAGCGTATCGAGGTACGACGCCGATTGGCGGTCGCGACGAGCCGCTCCGCCCCGCGGTCGCGCCATGGCGAGCAGCGCGACGACGAGCGGCGGGAGGAAGATGAGCGGCACGACGATCAGGTGGATCGTGGTCATGCTCATCCATTCCTGGTTCCAGTACCACAGATAGGCCCAGAGCGGGGTCGTGAGGGTCGCGGTGAAAGTGAAGAGGACCATGCGGGTCTGGATCCAACGATCTCCGGAGAGCACGGCCACCGCGACGAGCAGGGCGAGATACCAGCCGGCGAAGTGCGACGCGACCAGAATCGTGACGAAGAGCACCTCGAACATCGCCTGAGCGAGGTTTGCCCTTCCCAATCGCAGGGAGTTTGCCTGCCAGAGGAAAACGATCGCCAGGATCACGATTTTCGCGATCCCGAGCCAATTGATCGAGGCGGGGATCAGCAGAATGAGCAGGGCCGGGATCGAGGACAGATAATCGGCATCGACGGCCTGGGCCCGTTCGATCGTCGCGAGGCCGGTCCAGAACGGCGCGTAGGCCACCACCGCGAGGGCGACCATGGCGACCGCGCTGGCGGCGGCGCGCGCCAGACCGACCCGAAGCGACCGCGCCGAGCCGAGAACCTCGGCCAGGAGAAAGAGCGGGACGACCCCAAGGGTCAAGAACTTGATCAGGACGCTCGCGCCGACGCCGAGCGCGCCGAGGACGCCCTGTTTCTTCGCCAGGAGCACCAGCGCCGCGACGAGAACCAGGACCATGACCGCGTCGTTGTGACCATTTCCCACCATCTCGATCTGGACGAGCGGGTTCCACCCGAAGATCATCGCCGCCAGCGCGCTCGCCAGTGGCCCCCGGCCTTGAAACGCGGACGCGAGCAAGTAGGTGGTCGCGATCACCGCCGCCGCGGCCAGCGCCTTCAGAATGAAGATGGCGAGGACCACGTTGGCGCCCGCGATCAGGGCATCCAGTTGGGTCAGGATGATCCAGATCGGACCGTAGGGCGACGTCGAGTCGATCCAACTGCCAGCGTAGGCGACGAACGGGTCATTGGCAACGTTCGCCGGCGCGGTGACCATCGGGTTGACGCCCTGGAAGACCGCGATGTGTCCTTCGACGGCGTAATTGAAGACGTCGATGGCGGTGATCGGATACAGCAAGACCAGCGTCACGCTGAACAGCACGGTGAGGCCAAGCACGATCGACGGCAAGGCGGAGTAGCGCGCCTCGGCCCCGCGTGAGGGCTTCCAGCTGGCCATCCTGGCGGGGCGCCGTCGGGTCAGCCCGCCGGCGGTGACCCTCGCCTTCTCGCGCGCTCCGGCGGCGGAGACGGTGGCGAGCGCCGCCACGTACAGGACGAAGAGCGCGATCAACCCGGCCGTGACGAGAACCGCGGCCAACGGTTGATAGTTGGTGAGCTTGCCGAGGTCGGTGAGCTCGGTTCCGTGGGCGAGCAGCGAAAATGGACCGACGACTGCCGCGAAGAAGATTGCTTCGATAGCCAGCCCTAGCGCGAGAACTCTTCGCGGCATGGATCACTCCGTTGTTTGATCGAGCCCCCAGAACACCCGCGCGCGTGCTCCGGTGGGAAGATGCGCCTCCACCCCGTCGAGTAGACGTACGGCAGCCATCGGGAGGAGGCGATAGAGATAGGGAGAGAAAAGGAAGCAGGCGTTGTCGGCGCCGACTTTCAGCCCGGCTGCCCTGGCACCGTCGGCAATCGCCTGATCGGAGTGAACGAAGACCTTGCCTCCCCACTGGCGCGACGCGAGCGCCAACAGGGCCCGAGGTGACCAGCGATAGGTATCGAAGACGAAACGCCCGCCCGGGCGCAGCAGCGGCGCGACCGACCGAATCAGGCCCTCGACGTCGCCAAAGTGGAACGCGACCCGCAGTGCCACCACCGCGTCGAAGGACGCCGGCGCGAAGGGCAGGGCGAAGGCGTCGGCGAGGACAGCCGGCGCCCCGACCGCCGGAACGGCCCGCGCGAGCATCGCGTCCGACGCGTCTAGGAGCACGACGTCGCGGCCCTCCTCGCTCAGCTTTCGGCTCAAGCGCCCGGTGCCGCAGCCAAGGTCGAGAACGCGCTGACCCGTGGGCAAGAGCCGCACCACCTGTCCGATCTCCCGCTCGTTCACCCAGGCCCCGCTGGGGCTTCCAAACCGTCGCTGCTCGTAGGTCGCGACGACGTCTGGTTGTCGATAAAACTGCCGCTTCTCAGCAATGTCCGGAGTACGTCGCGACACCAGTGCCATACAATTCCTCGTATCTTTCGATTAAACGACCAGGATCGAACGACGACCGCATCAGTCGCCCTTGCGCCTGAACCATCGCCCGGCGGCGATCGGAATCATCCAGTAGCCGAATGATCGCGCGCGCGAGGTCGGCCGGGTCCTCCGGCTTCGCCAACAGGCCCTCTCGACCGGGCTCGATCAGCTCGCGGAGCAGTGGCAGGTCGCTGGTGACCAGGGGGATGCCGGTTGCCATCGCTTCGAGCACGAGTCCGGGAAACGCGGCCTGGCCGATCGTCAGGCGGTAGGGCAGGGCGAACACATCGCTCTGGCGGATCAGCCCCGACACCGGAACGCGTCCGATGACCTGGACCTGATCGCCCACCCCGGACTCTTCGATCGCCCGCCGAATCGGTTGCTGGGGCCCAAGCCCACTCCAGGCGAGAACGAGCTGGGCGCTCGGATACTCTCGCAGGACCGACGGCATCGCGCGCACCAGCACGTCGACGCCCTTCACGTGGTTGAAGTGGCCGATGTAACTGATGATCGGGCCGCCGGACGGTAGTCGAGTCGTCTCGGGATCGAGCTCCTCCCCGAGGCGCTCGACGTCGATCAGATTCGGGATCACCCGGATCCGCTCGGGCGAGACCCCGAAGCTCTGGAGCTCCGCCGCCTGCAGCGCGCTGGCGACGACGTAGCGCGCCGCGCGAAATCGCGAGACGTGGGCGACGAGCCGATTGTTGATCAGAATTTGCGGCAGGTAGAACTGCGGCGCCGCCGCCAGGCGAGGGCCGACCAGATCGCCAACCGCGGGCAGGTGCGCTTCGAACCCGACCACGATTGGGCGGTGCAACAGCGCCTGGACGACGTCGCCGACGATACTGAAGCTTGGCGTTGGCAAGTTCAGGTGCACGACGTCCGCGTCGACCGCGGCGTCTTGCAGGCGGTGGACGATGCGCGCGATGCGCGCGAGCTTCGCGGGGAGGAGTCCGGCGCTGGCCTCGGGTCCGTAAATCCGATCCGTGTCGAGGAGACGAGTCTCCGAGAAGGCCGTCACCAGGCGGACCTCGTGGCCGCGCTCGCGCAGGCCACGCGCCAATC
>JBOGTX010000401.1:0-8441 GCA_050695695.1 Chloroflexota bacterium | reverse complement strand
GGCCAGGGGCAACCGCGCGGTGGATCCACGCGCCGTCCAGGCCCTCGCCGCCCAGCTTGAGAGCTGGGTCACGCGCTAGCCCGAACGGTCTGACAGCTCCGGTCGCGCGGTGTGGGAGCGACCGGAGCGGTCCGGATGGGCCAATCAACACGGGTCACCACCGCGAGAAGCGTCCCGGTCCGCCGCTTGCACCAGGTGCCTGCCCTCTTGTCTGATCGTCACTCGTGCCCAACCAGCGCGTTTCGCGCCCGGGCGAGGTCGGCGCCGTCAGCCACCGCCCCAAAGTCAAGCCAGGCGCCCTGCCCCGGGCCAACGCGCCGGCCGGCGCCCAGCGCCACGTCCGGCCAGCCGCGCCACGGTCAGCACCTCAGCCAGCGGCGCCGGGTCGATTGTCCAGGCGATACCCGAGTCCAGCGCATCCCCGACGGTGCGCACCGGCCGCGTCGTCGTCACCAACATTCCCGAGTCAGCCACCCGCGAGAGCCAGGCGAAGTGTTGGGCCACGTCGAAGACGAGTGAGCATCGGCAGCGCACCGGCCGATGCAACTCCAATTCGAGAATGAGCACGGCGCCCGTCGGTGTCAGCATCGCATGCCAGGCATGTGTTTGATCGCCCGCGCCCTCGGCGCGATGCACGCGCGCCAGGTCGGCGAGGTCGGGCCGAGTCCGCGCGCCCAGCTCGGTGACCGGCAGATCGTGGCAGTTCAACGTTAGGATTCCGCAGCGTACCACCGGCACGGACGCGCGACGGTACAGCGCCAGTAGGCGGCGCGCGTCGGCCGGTGAGCGCACGGTCCGCGAGTCGGTCATGAGGCCCGCCTTTGTGCAGCCGGGCGCGCGTCTCCGGTTCTCGCCGCGCGACGGCAGAACGCCACCGGCCAGGACGCGAACGGCCGGCCGACGAAGACGGCGAGCTCGCGGCCGGCGTCGGCGCGGTGAGCGTCCGGGGCCCGTCGTCGTCGCGTAGACGGCGCAGCCGCCCGCCATTTCGCGTCGGTCGATCGGACGCGACGCGCATGCAGATCGCGACCGCATCAGCGGCTTCGGTCACTGGGAGTAGTTCCACCACTTACCTCCATAGGCGAAGCTGTAAGGCGTGCTACTGCTTGTTCTTTTGGTCTACACTTGCTATTGTGTCCAGTGATTAGCGTTTCATTTAGAGTTTCACTCAGAAGCTGTGAGGATTGACGTGGACAAACGAGAGTTCGACTCAGTGGACATTCTCACCGGCGTCGACGGGTATTGGGGATGCGGCGACGCACAGATCGTGACGATGCCATCGCCCGAGGAAGATCGAGTGATGGCCCGGCACGTCATCTATCGGTGAGAAATCGCCTCAGCGCAGACGGAGATTGTCTGTGTCGAGCCAATCATCCACCAGCGGTATCCCTTCGCCGAGCCTGGCCGGGCGGCCATGCGGGCGCTCCTTGCGATGGAGCCAGGCACGACGCCGTCGGATGTGGCGCGGTTCGTCGCGGAGTTCGGCCCGCTGGTTAGCTTTCGTCGGTGGATGGATGCGTCCGCACCGAAGGATCAGTTTTCGGAGGAAGCACGCGCGTCGGCATCACACTGGCTTCGCTACGTTAACGCCCAGGCGCAGTATCTTCGCGGTGAGCGAACCGCCCCCGCGCCGCTGGAAGAGTCGCCGAGAGGATGGTCCTACTCTGATGATGGAGATCCCTTCGCTGAGCCTGTACCGGACACCGCCATCACAGAGTTCGGGCGTTCTTACGAAAGAGCCAATGCCGGCGACTACATTCGTGCCTGCCTGGTGGACGGGAAGCATGCGGACGCGGAATATCTCCTCTTCTACGAGTTTTACCTCACGGCGGGAGTCGAGCCGGCGTTTGGTTTCATCGAGACCCACCCCGTGTCACTCTACCCGTGGGCAGCCGAGCACCTTCGCCAACTTGCCGAGGAGCTGCCTCAGCCGGCCGGGCTGTCACCAGATATGCGCGCATGGGTTGGTTACCGCCTTCATGAGAGACGCCTAGCGCTCGGCAACAAGCCCGGTACCCTGGTTATGCGCGCGACGACTCTGCTATGGTACCTGACCGCTCAGGTGATTCTCGATGTGAATGGCGTGAGTCCCGAGGTCCGTGCCTGTCCCGAACGCGGCCGACCTTCCATGGTCACGCACGGTCGCCAGCGCTTCTGTTGTCCGGATCAAGCGCGCCGCCATCGCGTGCAGCAGTTTCGCCAGCGCCGGCGCGCCGAGTTGCCCTGACGAATGCAGGTAGCATGTCGCTCTTAGATGCGTTACAATCCGATAGACAGGAGAGACTGGGTAGGCATTGGGCGTGCAGAGGGAACCGCGGTGGAGGAACCTACACCAGCGTGACGAGCACTTTCGCAAACACGGAAGCGCGTTGCACTGCCTGACGGTTGACGCCTACGATCAGAGTGCCTGGGGAACCTTGCGGGCAGGGAACCCCTTTACGTATCGGGATCCGAGCACGAACGAACCCCGCCAGGGCTACTACCATGCTCCGACGCGACGGTTCGCTGCTTTGACGGATGATGGCGTGATGATCGTGACGCACTTCGCCTGCGAAGAAAGCTACGTTCGGCTGCTGCCCGACTCCACCTATCGGAGGTGACCATGCGAACATCTGCACCGGCGCGGCAAGGAGAGCTGCTGCACGCATTAATTGAGGAACGCGGTCTTCTCCCCGGTCACTATACGCTATTCTTTGTCACCGGCGAGGGGCGGTATCTGCCCAGCACCCCAGAGATCGAAGAAACGAGTGGCTGCGTCCTGGATGATCGTGGCCGGGTCTTCGGCTTCTGGCTCGGCTGGGATCCGCTCGCCCGGCGCCCGGCGCTGACCGAGTGGGAAGAAGAGACGCCCGAACCCGCTTGGTCCAGCGTTGCCGAGTACCAGCGCGCCCGCCAGCGGCTGGGGCTTGCGCCGGCGTAGATTTCCTGCAGCAATCGCGCTGCAATCCAGTTGAGTTTTCGGGATTCTCTGGACATGGGCCGCTGAAAAATTGGCGCCAATAGACGGCAAATGACGCGGTAGGAACGCTGGGACAGCCGCCTGCGTGTCTTGAAAACAGTTGGGTGCTGAGCCCCGGGGGTTCGAATCCCTCCCTCTCCGCCAAGCAAATAAGGCGTGGGGACGCCAGAAGCACCAGAGTCCGTCGAAACTTCGACGGGCTCTTTCTTCTTCCGTCAGTCGGGCTGAACTCCTGCTGCAATCCGGGGAAATCGTGCCCTGGTCAGACGGTGAGCGCCTGCCCACGAGGCGCCCGGTCTCCTGGTGCGTGAGTGGCATTGACCCGACCGGCGTTGCGCACCAAATGGTAGAGCAGCTTGTATTCGACGGGGGCTCGGTATGATTCCTGCCTGGTTGCTCCGATCAGCGGCTATCTCGGCGTATCAGGGACCGCCATGCCCGTTGGTCTGGTCACCGACGCTGCTTACACGACCATGTGGGTCATCAACGCGATTGGTGCGACCGTGGTCGTACTGGCCGTCGGCTCTGGTTTGTCTCCGTTCATCGGATACGTCCTTCGCCTCCGTCCGGTCCCAACTCCCAACGAAGTACGTGGCCGTCTGGGGCGCGGCCTGGTGTTGAGCCTCGAGATCTTCATCGCCGCCGACCTCCTTCGGTCGGCTCTCGCGCCCACTCTCACCGACGTCATCATCCTCGCACTGATCACCTTGATCCGAATTGCCCTTAGCTTTAGCATCGAATACGAGATGCGTAGCTAACGTTCCGGGAAGATAGACTCGGAAGTTGCGCCATGCGCCTCATCGTTTCGTCCGCGGTCGCTCTGGCACCGATCCTGAGCGCGCTGGCATTCTAGCCGGTTCGGGCCCAGTCGGCGGACTGCCAGTTCACCCTGGATTCCAAGGCCCTGTCCGATCTCCTGGTGAATGGAGCGTAGCGCTCCGGTACCCGTTCGCGACGAGGACATGGATTGCTTCTCTCCCTCGATCGGTTATCCCAGGTGCGTGACCAGGCGCGCCAACCCGTATGCCACCCCGGCCGCCAGACCACCGACCAGCGCGGTCTGGAGCGCGCCTTTAAGCGGAGGGACGCCCGTGAAGTGACTCTCGGTCAGGATGAAGGCCGGACTCGGAGTCCTTCCGGTCGCGAGCCGCCGTGTTCATCGCGACACCTCCGCTTGGCGAGAATGGTCAACCCTCCGTCCCCCCTTGGTTGGGAGGCTCCGCTGAGCCACTCTCGTTCCCGACACCAGAGGAAAGCTCGCACTCGTTATACCAATACGTTCCTGACCATCCACTGAACAGGCGTGTTTGTTCCCTGAAGAATTCCTGGACGGTCTCGACCGCGTGAATTCAGGTCGAATTCAGGACGTTCGCCACGGCGTTCAGGGAATCTGCAGTGGCCGGGAGATAGAATCAAGTCATCACGGCTCAGCCAATCGAGGCGCCGCGCGACGAGTGAGCCGGACGCGTGGCAATCGCGTACAATGCTCCTGTGAATGAGAAACACGCGGGAGAGGTCCAGATTCGGTGCGTTGCCTCTGAGTTGGCTCCGCCCGGATTCGGAACACAAAAGGACGTTGCCGTGGAACAGACCGGACGGATGCGGCCCGTGGAGATTCTCCTGATCGAAGACAACCCCGGTGACGTGCGGCTGACGATCGAGGCGCTCCGCGATGGCAAGGTGCGCAACAATCTGCACGTCGCACGGGATGGAGTGGAGGCTCTCCTCTACTTGCGGCGCGAGGACACCTACGCCACGTCGCCGCGCCCGGACCTGATCCTGCTCGACTTGAATTTGCCGAAGAAGGATGGGCGCGAGGTGCTCGCCGAGATCAAGGCCGACCCGGGCTTGCGCTCGATCCCGGTCGTCATTCTCACCACGTCGCAGGCCGACCAGGATATCCTGAAGAGCTATGAGCTGAACGCGAACTGCTACATTACCAAGCCAGTGGACCTCGATCAGTTCATCACGGTCGTCCGATCGATCGAGGATTTCTGGTTCACCGTCGTCACGCTGCCATACTGTGATCGGTAAGGAGTCGAATGCCGCGTCGCGTTCTGCTCGTCGAAGATAACCCTGGCGACGCGCGACTGATCGGGGAGATGCTCGTCGAGGCGCAAGATACGTCGCTACGGCTCGAGTGGGTCGATCGCCTGTCCCGCGGGGAGGATCGTATCGCGGCCGGTGGCGTGAGCGCGGTTCTCCTCGACCTCTCTCTCCCCGACAGTCAGGGCCTCGAGACATTTCGCACACTGCACGCCCGCGCGTCGGGGCTGCCAATCGTCGTGCTAACCGGTTTGGATGACGAGGCGTTGGGTCTCCAGGCAATCCGGGAAGGGGCCCAGGACTACCTCGTCAAAGGGCAGGTGGGTGGGCACCGGTTGATCCGTGCGCTGCGCTATGGTATCGAGCGGAACCGTCAGGAAGAGGCGCAGCGCTTTCTGGCCGAAGCGAGCCGGACGCTCGCTTCCTCACTCGATACCGCGGCCACCCTCGATCGGGTCGCGGACCTGGCCGTGCCGACCCTGGCCGATTACTGTCTCGTCGACCTCCTTCAAAACGGCGAGCTCCGACCGGTCGCCGGGGCACACGGCGACCCGGACGTAGGCTCTCGGCTGCTGGCAATCCGACGGGCTCACCCACCGGTGGCAAGCCCGTCGCATCCGATCTGGCAGGTTATCCGTGACGGACGCCCAATGACCATGCAAGCGGCCTCCGATTCGCTACTGGCCGAGGTTGGAGACGACCGCCAGGAACGGGCATTCCTGCGACGCTTGCAAACCGCATCCTGCACCTTCGTTCCCTTGATCGCGCGCGGTCGGACGATCGGCGTGCTGACTCTCGCGTGGGTGACCGACCGCCAGCACCCCGAGGAGATCGATCCATGGCTCGGCGAGGAATTCGGCCGCCGCGCGGCGCTGGCGATCGACAACGGGCAACTCTTCGCGCAAGCCCACGAGGCGAGTCGTCTGCGCGACAGCGTTCTCTCGTCGGTGTCCCATGACCTGCGTAACCCGCTCATGGTCGTGAAGATCATCGCCGAGACCCTGGCGTTTCAGATCCAGCAGTTGAGCCTTCCCGATGGTCTGGAGATGATCGAGGGGCTGAAGCGGATCGACGCGACGACGATCAAGATGACCGGCCTGATCGACGAGTTGCTCGACGTGGCACGCATGCAAGCCGGCGGGCAGGTCAAGCTCAGCCAGCAGCGGACCGAGCTGGTTGGGCTGCTCCGGGGGGTGGTGGCCGACTATCAGGCGCGCGCTCCGCGCTATCGGATACGGACCCAGCTCGCGATGCCCACCCTGACCGGGCTTTGGGACGCGGGCCGCCTCGAGCGCGTGATCGGAAACCTCCTCGCCAACGCGATCAAATACAGCCGACCCGAGAGTGAGATTGCCGTACACCTTCGGACCGAGTGCGCCGCCGACGGCGAGTGGGCGGTCGTGGAGGTGGAGGACCACGGCGTGGGCATCCCCGCCGCGGATCTGCCGCGCATGTTCACCTGGTTCCACCGCGGCCAGAACGTGATCGACCACACTGACGGATCCGGCATCGGCCTGGCGGGAGCACGTCAGATCGTCGAGCAGCACGGCGGGACGATCACGGTCCACAGTGTCGAGGGAAGGGGCGCGACGTTTCGAGTCCGCTTGCCGCTGGCAATGCCGACCGCCGATGACGATACCCCGGAGGTGGCCCCGTGAACGACGAAGCCGCGGACCGGTCATTCCGGCCGCTCGGTGGTGGCCTGAGTTCCGAGCAGTTGGCGGAGTTTCTCGATCTCGCCCCGGATGCGATCGTGATCTCGACTCAAGACGGGACGATCGCCTTTGCCAATCGACAAACCGAGATGCTCTTCGGCTACCGACGCGACGAAGTGCTGGGACAGACAATCGAGCTGCTCGTGCCCGAGCGCTTCCACCGGCGTCATCTCCACCACCGGCAGGCCTTCGTGAGTCAGCCGCGGATCCGCCCGATGGGCGTGGGCCTCGAGCTGCTCGGGCGGCGCAAGGACGGCTCGGAGTTTCCGGTCGAGATCAGCCTCGGTCCGGTGCACGCCGCGGGCGGGCTCTGGGTGATGAGCGCGATTCGGGACGTCACCGATCGCCTGCGCATGGACCAGACACTTCGCGAGACCGAAGAGCGGTTTCATCTGGTCGTCGACGGGGTGGAGGACTACGCGATCTTCATGTTGGATCCGGACGGCCGGGTCGTGAGCTGGAACGCCGGGGCCGAACGGATCAAAGGGTACCGGGCCGAGGAGGTTATCGGCCAGCCCTTTTCGCGCTTCTACTCCGCCGAGGATCGAGCGCGGGACAAGCCAGCCGCGGCCCTGCGGCACGCCGCCGTCGAGGGACGCGACGAGGACGACGGCTGGCGGATCCGCAAGGATGGCACGCGATTCTGGGCGAACGGCGTGATCACGGCACTGCGCGACGGCGATGGTCAGTTGCGCGGCTTCGCCAAGGTCACCCGGGACATGACCGCGCGGCGACAGGCCGAGCGCCGCCTGGCCGTACAGTACGCCGTGGCGCGAATTCTCGCCGAGGCCACGAGCCTCGCCGAGGCGGCGCCGAGGATTCTCGAGGCGATCGGGAGCACGCTCGAATGGGAATGGGGTGCCCTCTGGCGGATCGAGCCCATCCCAAGGGTCGCCCGATGCGTCGAGGTTTGGCACGCGCCGGCCATCGACAGCGGCGCGCTAGAGAAGATCAGTCGGGAGATGATCTTCGGGCCCGGCGAGGGCTGGGTCGGGCGAATCTGGACGAACGGCGAGCCGAGTTGGATTCCCGACCTCACCCAAGCGGAGAGCATCGCCCGCGCCGCGGCCGCGACCCGGGTGGGCTTTCAGACCGCACTCGGCTTTCGCATCGAGCTGGGCCCGGATGTCCTGGGCGTCATTGAGCTGCTCGGTCGTCAGGCAGCAGCGCCGGATCCAGACCTCCGCGCGGTGCTCTCGTCAATTGGCCATCAGATCGGACAGTTCATCGAGCGGCGGCGGGCAGAAGAGGAGCTCCGCCGGTCGGCGGCGGCTCTCGCCCGCCAGACGGAACAGCTCACCCGCTCGAACGCCGAGCTCCAGCAGTTCGCCTACGTCGCCTCCCACGACCTGCAGGAACCGTTGCGGATGGTAGCGAGCTATACCCAGCTCCTGGCGCACCGGTACAAAGGAAGGCTTGACCAGGACGCCGACGAGTTCATCGCGTTCGCCGTGGACGGCGCCACCCGGATGCAGGCTCTGATCAATGATCTGCTCGCGTTCTCGCGGGTGGGAACCCGAGGACGGGAACTCGCCCCGACGGACTGCAACGGGATCATCGAGCGGGTTCTGGGTGACCTGGATGCCGCGATTCAGGAGGCAGGCGCTACCGTCACCCGCGAGCCGTTGCCCATCGTCATGGCGGATGGCTCCCAGCTCGGGCAGGTCTTCCAGAACCTGGTCGCCAACGCCATCAAGTATCGGGGCGGCGCGCCGCCCCGG
>JBOGTX010000400.1:0-2301 GCA_050695695.1 Chloroflexota bacterium | reverse complement strand
GAACTTCGCCGAGGCCGAGGCCAATCTCGGCCGGTTCATCGAGGAGGTGGACAATCTCAAGCGCCTCCACTCCAGCCTGGGCTACGTCCCGCCGGCGGAGTTCGAGGCCATGCTCACGTCAACCGAGCCGACGTTGACTTTGACTACTGTCCGCTGAATTGGGTTCAGTCCACTCGCGACCGGGTCCACGTCCAGCCCTCCTAAGTTGCTTGCCCCGTACTCCCTCGTCCATCCGTCCACCGGTCATGGATGCTTTCCCCCTGCAACACAGCAACAAAACAGCAGCACTTAACGGTGAGAGCCCGCCGAGCTTGTCGGCGGACTCTCACTTTACCCTGACAAATCAACGCTCTTCTGGCACGCCCGGAGGGATTCGGACCCCCGACCAACTGCTTAGAAGGCAGCTGCTCTATCCTCTGAGCTACGGGCGCATCTGGGCGGCGAGGGCGGGCCTTCCGGGCACCAGCCCCCACACTCTTAAGTGTACCGTAGCCCGCCGGGTTGGGTCAACCGGCGGCTGATTGGCCACCCGCTCCGCCGAGGGCCGCCGACCCGCGCGATTAGCCTCCGCCATCGCCGAAGGGATGGCCGCCGATCGAGAACGTCGGCGTGGGGTTGAGCGCTGCCGCGGCGGTCGAGGCGGGCGTCGGGGTCCCGGTGGCCGGCGTTGGGCTGCCGCTGACCGCCGTTGGGCTCGCGGCGGTTGGGGTCGGCGTCATCGCGACCGGCGTCGCGGTCCCGCTGGTCGCGGTCGGGGTGATCGTCCCCGAGGCCGTCGTGCCGGTGACCGTGGGCGTCGCGGTTTGGGCGACCGCGGTCGATGCTGGCGCGCTGGTCGTCGTCGCCGTCGGGGTGCTGGCGGCGACCGAATCCGGGTTGACGATGGTGACCGTCGCCGCGGCCGGCACTGCCTGACGCGCGAAGGCGAAGCTCAGATCGGTGTTCGGCAACTGGTCGGGGCGGGCGACCCAGCGCGGCTTGCTCGCGTCGTACTGCTTGTAGAACGGACTGTCCTGAGCCTCGGCCGCCAGGTCCGCGGGCAGGTTCTGACCGGTGATGATCGACTTGAAATAGTCGGCCAGGAGCAGGCCCTGGGTGACGCCGGTCGTCTTGTCGTAGTGCATCACCCCCCGCTGGAACCGCTGGTAGATGAAGTTGTGGTTGTTCGGATCGACCGCCGGCATGCTGGTCGGCACCCCCCAGAGCTCGAGATCGACGCCGGGGAGCAGCGAGGCCTTGCCTTTTCCATTGGGGAAGACCTCCTGAAGCGACACCGCGTTGTCGAAGGTCGATTGAAAGCTGACCGGAACGCCGTTCCAGACGTTCGGCGCGGTGGACTGGACGTACTTGAGGACTTTCTGGGTGTAATCCGAGGTCCCGGCGGTCGGTAGCTGGTGGGTCAGGCCAAGGTTCGGCGCCGGGAAGGTGGCGTTGTTGATCTCGGTGTAGGGCATCAACCCGGGATCGAGCAGGTTCAGCTGGCCAACCGTGCCGTCGGGGCGGAGCTGCAAAACTCGGCGCTGGAAGAACTGGACCTGGCTGCCGAGCAACTGGAACGGACGCGAGATCGGATAGCCGAAGGTGCGCAGGCCGCCCCGGTGCTGAAAGTAGTCGAGGAAGGGGCCGGTGATCGAGAAGCCGGTGATCGGGTAATCGAGGGCGTTCCCGTTGAGCATCACGCCCTGGCCAACTCCGTCTTCGACGAGGATGAGCGGGTCGCCGCCGACGATGTAGTCGCTCGGGTTGCCATCGTCGGTGTTGTCGGTCGCCGCGCCCAGGTGGAGGACGTAGTCCGGCTGGTTTGGGTCGGTCGGCAGGCTCAGGTCGGTGACCTGCCCGAGCTTGGTCACCAGCTCCGCGGTGACCCCCGCCGGCTCGATCGGGAGATCGATCGCTTTCGGTGTCGCGCTCCAGGCGACGGTCACTCGATGGCTCCCGTCGTCGATCGTGACGATCCGGGCGTCGCCCTGCGACCGGGCGGTGACGGTGCCGGGAACGTTCAAATAGCGCATCGCGGTTTGAAACGCGGTGTAGGCCGGGCGCGCGGAAAGATCGTCGCGCACCAGGCCGTAGGGCTCGCCGCCGATGATCGTGCCGTCGATCATCTTGTAGACCGCCGCGCGCTGAAGGCCGGCCGCCTCGGCCATCGCCACCGCCTGGATCATGTACGACGCCTGCTCGTCGAGTGTCGCGCGGAAGCCGCCCCGGGGAACGGTGGATTGGGGATCGTTCCAGGGCACGACGTTGAGCTCGCTCACCCAGATCGGCTTGTTCAGATTGTACTGGGCGAGCGCGTCGCGA
>JBOGTX010000399.1:0-2281 GCA_050695695.1 Chloroflexota bacterium | reverse complement strand
GCATCGCGCCGCCGTTGAGGTTGACGACGACGACGGAAACGAAGGGCGGCTCATTCACCGGCGGTCGGCCGCTCGGTGACCGGATGGTGACCCGGCGCGGGCAGGGGCGCCTTTTCGCGATTGGTCGCCTCTTGCTCGATCAGGGTATCCAGGTCGGGGTAGGCATAGATCGTCTTCGCCCCGTCGGCGGGCAGGCCACCGGTGTCGGCGGTGGGGCCGTAGGTGCTCCAGACCTCCCGACCGAGCATGCGCAGCATCGCCGTTTGCTGGCCACGGTGATGGGCGGTATGGGCGATCCGGCGGACCATGATCCAGGCACGGGAGCGAGTCACGTCGAAGAACCGTACGTCCGCTTCCCACCATGCCTCGTCCTTCTGGCTCAGCACGTCGAGGCGCTGGCCGGAGTCATCCGCGTAGCGCTTGATGAACTCCAGGCGCGTCTCGAGCGTCGGCAGCGGGGGCGCGTCCACGTCGATGCCGAGGATATTTTTGAACCAGAGGTTTTCGCTGATGCACTGGTGGACCATCTGCTCGTGGAGATGACGACCGCGCGGGTCGGTCGGGTGCGGGCGCACCGCCAGGTCCGCGTCGTCGAACATGCTCCACACGCTCAGCGTTTTCAGACGCTCGGTGGCGTAGGTCTCGACAATGAATTGGTATCGCATTTTCTCTCCTTGGCGCCGCGCCGGGGTTTGCCGTGGTCCATCATAGCGGATATCCTATCCGTCGTCAGGCGCCACGACCGACCCGCGGTCGTGGCGCGAAAAAGGAGTGTCCGATGAAGATCGCCCAGATCGAGACGATTCCGTTGAACCTGGCCTTTCGACCAGACGTCGGCCCACACATGCTTCGCGCGGTGACTCACGGAACGCGGTTGACGCTTTACCGGGTCGAGCTCGACAACGGCGCCGAGGGCTACGGTGACGACATGGGCGGGCCGGTGGACCCCGCCAGCCTGATCGGCCAGGACGCGCTGGCCGCGCTACGTCAGGCGCGGCATGGAGGCGTTCAGATGGCGTGCTTCGACGCCGTCGGCAAGGCGCTGGGCGTTCCGGCCCACGTGCTGATGGGCCGGCAGGTCCGTGCCCGGGTGCCGTTCGCCTACTGGACGATCGACCTGCCGCCGGCGGTCCTTGCCGAGCAAGTGCGCTACGCCGCGTCGCTCGGATACACCAGCTACAAGTTCAAGTGCCGACCCTGGTGGGACCCGCGCGAGCAGCTCGCCGCCGCGGCCGAGGTGGCGCCCCGTGGCTTTCGGCTCTGGCTCGACTTCAACGGCCACCTTCGCGAAGCCCGGCTGGCGTTACCGGTCCTTCAGGCGCTGGCTCGCTACGACTGCGTCGGTGGATTCGAGTCGCCGATTCCCCAGCGCGACGTGGAGGGCTACCAGATCATTCGCCGCGCGGTGGATCGCCCGATCGTCGGCCACTTCGGGGGTGGCTGCTGTCACGTCGTCTCCGACCACGGCTTCGACAACGGGGTGCCGGGCACGGTCCAGCTTCGCGAGCAGATGACGGACGGCTTCGTCTTCGGCAGCGCCGACGTCGACCAGCTCCGGTCGCTGGCCGGGCTGGCGCACGAGTTCCGCAAGCCGTTCTGGATCCAGACGGTCGGCACGGCGCTGCGCGCCGCCTGGGTCGCCCATCTCGCGTCGACCTGCGCCGAGGGGCTGCTCTCGCACCTTTCGGCGCACGACCTCTGGGCGCGCGACCTGGCGCCGGCGCCGAAGGTCACGGATGGCTGGCTCACGGTGCCCACCGGGCCCGGTCTGGGCATCGTGCCCGATCCGAGCGCGCTGGAGGCGCTGCGCGCCGCGCCACCGGAGCCGGAGATTCGGCGCATCTCGACGGTCGTCTATCCGAGCGGCGTCCGCTGGCACTTCGCCCACGAGCAGCAGCGGCACGAGGCATTTTACTTCGGGCACCTGCCGGGCTTCGTTCCCGGAGTCCGCCTGGAGGTGCGCGACGACGACGGCTCGGCGGATTTCGCGGACATCTTCGAGCGGTGCCACCGGGCGCCGGTGGTGGAGTGAAGGAACGGAGCGACCTCTCCCTCGATCCCTCCCCGACGCGGGGAGGGAAGCTTTCGGGCGGGGACCGGTGCCCGGTCCGGGCATCATCGCCAAGGGGAGATGTCCGGCATCTCCACTAATCCTCCGTCCCAAGCTCCTCTCCCCGCGCCGGGGAGAGGTCGGGAGAGAGGTCACCCTGGCTCATCGCGGAAAAAACCTACCCCTGACAGGGGCAGGGGGTGAGGGAACCCCCCGTCGCTCCTTCAGGCG
>JBOGTX010000398.1:0-1648 GCA_050695695.1 Chloroflexota bacterium | reverse complement strand
GCTTTGACCAGGGTCGGATCCGGCCCGATCAGCTCGTCCAATCGCTGACGCACCCGCGCTTGCGAGAAAGGCCCGTCGTCCGAAGGATCGCCATTCAGCCGCTCCGGAGACAGCCGGTAGACCGTTGGCCGGAGCGGATCCGGGACGAACGCGTCGCTCGCGCTCAGAATCGCCTCGACCGCGGCGACGCCACCGTAGGTTGCCTGGTCGTAGTAGCGGGCCGCCAGCTCAAGGGCCGTCCAGGCTCGATTCGGCCCTCGGCTCCGCGCCAACGCGACCAGCTCCGCGGCTCGCGGAGTCCGCCGTGGCGCCGGAACGGTGAGGCGCCAGCCCGGCGAGAAGGGGAGCTCGACCGTTTCGGCGTTATCCGGAAGCCGGCAGGCCAGCCGGCGCTGGGCGAGCTTTTCGCCCAGCGCGACCCGCGCCTCGGCGTCACCGTGGACCAGCAGGGTCAGGCTCGGACCCAGTCGCTCGGCCAGGGACGCGAGCTCGTCGCCGTCGGCGTGCGCCGACAGGTTATACCGCTCGACCGCGCAACGCAGCTCGGTCTCGATCCCGTTCAGCATCAGCCGACGGTCGGCCCCGGCCTGGGGGCTCGACAGATCGAGCAGCCGCCGGCCCGGCGACTCTTCATCCTGGTAGCCGGTGATCAAGATCGCGTGGCGCGGGTCGTCGGCCAGCTTCGCCGCGTAGAAGGCGCTCGGCCCACCCTGCAGCATACCCGAGCTGGCGACGATGACCGAGGGCGGACCGTCGAGGACCACGCTCCGCTCCTCGGCGGAGCCAATCGCCCGCACCGGGCCATCGCCGGTGAAGAAGGGATTGCCCTGGCGCGCGATCAACCTTCGGAGCCGGGGGTGGCCGGTCTCGCCATAGGACTGGTAGACGCCACAGATCGCTCGGACCAGCCCATCGACCCAGACCGGACCGGTCAGCTCGCCGCGCCGTCGCGCGTCGGCCAGGGTCAGCAGCACCTCCTGGGCGCGCCCGAGCGCGAAGGCCGGGATCAAACAGTGACCGCCACCGGCCAGGATATCGCGCACCTGGGCAATCAGGCGAGCCTCCTCGCCGGCCCGCTGGCGGTGCAGCCGGTTCCCGTAGGTGCTCTCCAGGACCATGACGTCCACTCGGCGCCGGGGCCACACCGCCGGCCCGACTGTCCGCTGGGACGCGACCGAGACGTCGCCGGTGATCAGGACACTGCCCTCCGGCGTTTCCAGGAGCGCCATCGCCGCGCCGAGGACATGGCCGGCCGGAAAGAAGGTCAGGTGCCAGCGCGTCTCGCCGACGCTGAGCAGCACGGGCAGCGGATGACCGAAGGGGAGCGGCCGGAGGCGGGCGAGCAATGCCTCGACCTGGGGGCGGCCGTAGGCCGGCAGGTCGCCGTCGAGCTCGGCGCGGGCTTCGCCGATCTTCACCGCGTCCTCGAGCATGACGCTCATCAGGGCGCCAGTGGCCGGCGTCGCCACGACCGGCACCGTGGGAAAGGCGCCGGCGACGAGCGGCAGCGCGCCGATGTGGTCGGCGTGGGCGTGGGTCACCACGATCGCGTCGATGCCGCCGAGGTCCTGAAGCCGACCGAGGTCGGGATACGGATCGCCGGCTGCCATCCGAATCCCGGCGTCGACGACGACACGACGTCCGGCCG
>JBOGTX010000397.1:0-4971 GCA_050695695.1 Chloroflexota bacterium | reverse complement strand
TTGTAGAAGCGCTCGAAGAGACGCGGGAGATTCGCGGCGGCCACGCCAACGCCGGTGTCGGCAACGCTGAGCGCGACACCTTCACCACGCCGCTCGACTCGGACGTGGATCGTTCCACCCGGCGGAGTGAATTTGATCGCGTTATGAACGAGATTGACCACGACCTGATGAATGCGATCCGCGTCGAGGCGCACCTCGATCGCGTCGGTCGGGCACTGGATGACCAGGGCGACCCCCTGGCGTTCGGCCTGGGCACGAAGGCGCTCCACCGCTTCCTGGATAACCGGCGACACGCTGACCCGGGTGAGTCGGAGCTGGACTCGTCCCGACTCGATCCGGGCTAGCTCCAAGAGCTCCTCGACCATCTGAGTCAGTCCGTCTACCTCGATGTGCATCCGATCGAGAAACTCGCGAGCCGCCGGCGGATCGTCCAGTGCCCCGTCTTCCAGCGTCTCGACCAGCGCCCGCAGCGACGCCAGCGGTGTCCGTAGCTCGTGGCTGACGTTGGCGACGAAGTCCCGCCGGATCGCCTCGGCACGCTTGAGCTCGGTGACGTCCTGAAAGAGGATCACCTGCCGCGTCAGATTCCGGACGCGGACCGGAGTAATCACCACCTGCACCTGACGGCGATCTGGGCCCACATCGATCACCAGGGGAGCGTTCTGAGGTTTCGCTTCCCGTAACCGCGACACCAGCTCGTGCTGGCGCATGACCTCGGCCACCGACTTTCCGTGGGCCGCGGCTGCTTCGATCTCCAACATGCGCTCGGCGGCAGGGTTCAACGCGAGCACGCGATTGTCCTCGTCGACGATCGCCACTCCATCGGCCATGCCATCCAGGATCGCGGCCACTTCGGACCGCTGTTCTTCGATCGCCCCCACCGTCCGTCGCAGGTCGGCTGCCATCTCATTGAACGCTTCGGCCAATTCTCCGACTTCGTCGCGGGTGTCCACCGCGACTCGCTGATCGAGCTTCCCTTCCGCCATCCGTCGCGCCATCACGGTCAGCCGGCCGAGCGGATTTGTCGTCATACGCGCGATCAGGATGCCAAGCGCGATCGCCAGGAGGCCGGCGATCGACGTGGCCACGCCGATCACCAGCGCGACGTGGTTGAGCGTGTCGTTCACCTGGACGACCGGGAGCGCGACGCGGGCGACGCCGATGATCTGGTCGCCCTGGTACATGGGTACCGCGACGTAGAGGAGATCCCGATCCAGCGTCGCGCTGTGTCGCTGACTCTCGCCACGGCCGATCTTCAGCGCCTGCAGGACCTCCGGACGGGTGCCGTGGTTCTCCATCGTCTTCGGATCGTGGTCGGAGTCGCCTAGCACCGTGCCGTCACGGGCGATCAAGGTGACTCGCGCGCCGATCTGTCGTCCGAGCGATTTCGCCAGCGGATCGAGGTCGGCCGTGCCCGAAGAGGAGATCAGCCGATAACTGGCGTCATCACCCACCAGCGTGGCCTGGCTGGCGAGCTGGTCTTCGAGAGCGCCAAGCTGCTGGTCGCGGAGAGTGACGGCGAGGGAGATGCCGAGGGACGCCATCACCACCACGATCAACGTGACGTAGGCGGTGGCGATGCGCCACTGAATCTTTCGGAACACCACTCAGTCCACGAGACGGTATCCCACGCCCCGGACCGTCTCGATCATCGCCGGGCGGGAGGGATCCGCTTCGAGCTTCTCCCGCAACGATCGGATGTGGACGCGCACCGTGCTGGCATCGCCCAGCGCGTCGTACCCCCAGACGCTCTCGATGAGCTGATCGGCCGAGAACACCTGCCCAGGATGCCGCGCGAAATGGAGGAGAAGATCGAATTCCTTGGGTTTGAGCGCCACTTCGCGATCGCCAGAGTACGCCCGTCGACGGGCCGGCTCGACCCGCAACGCTCCGACGACGATCTGCTCGTTCGAAGCAGCGCTTGCCTGCAGGATCTCTTGCCGCAAGAGATCGCGGCGTCGCAAGATCGCCTTCACCCGGGCGAGCAGCTCGCGCATGCTGAATGGTTTCGTCACGTAGTCGTCAGCGCCGATCTCCAAGCCAACCACCCGGTCGATCTCGTCGGTGCGCGCCGTCAGCATCAGAACCGGCACGCTGCTCGACTGCCGCAGCCTTCGGCAAACCTCGAAGCCATCCAGCTTCGGCAGCATCAGGTCGAGGATCACCACGTCCGACGGCGCCTCGCTCCAAGCAGCCAGCGCCTGCTCGCCATCCGCCACCGCGACGACGTCGTGTACATCACGCCGGAGGCTGTAGGAGATCGTGCTACGCAAGCTCGCTTCGTCTTCGACGACCAGGACTCGCGCCAAGCGTTCCTCTCTCGAACAATCGGACTATTTCCCGTAATCATTATAGCGTGCCGAGAAACTGGTAGCATGGGTGGACCCCATGGTCCTCAGGGCCGACACATCTAAATTCATGAGATTTGGCGGCTTGCGGGGAGCCGGCGATTACGGTAGAATATGGGCGCGGGGTCATCATGCCCGCAGGCCCACGTAGCTCAGATGGTAGAGCACATTCTTGGTAAGAATGAGGTCACCAGTTCGATCCTGGTCGTGGGCTCCCGATCCCCCACTTTGCGGCTCCCCGCTTTGCCAGTGGGCGAGCAGCGCGAGCGTGGTATGGCGGTACCAGTTCACCCATCGGTGCACCGCGTCCTGATCCAAACCCACTTCCCTTTTCGCTTGATCCGGGGCTTCCTCGAGCGTCCAGCGCCGCCCGGCGCTCCCGCTCCAGCCAGCGTCGGAGCGCCCATCGCTGCCGCAAACCTCATCCCCGGTCACCCGGGCGGGCGGCGAACGCGCGTTCCGACGACCAGGACCGCCTCGTCATCGCCCAAGTGCTCGACGACAGGCGCGTGCCCGTCGTCACGGACCTCAACTGCCGAATGTCTTCTTTTGCTTTTTTTGCCCACCACCGCTATACTGGGATACTGGACAGCAGCGGGAGGTCAATCATGGTTCTCGGCGTCGTTACCGAGGAACAAGCACGGAAGCTGCATCGGATGGTGGAGCGATTGGAGATGCAAGGGCTCCGCGCCGAGAGTGGCGTTCTGCGTGCATTCCTCGATGAGGTTAGTGGACAATCGACCGTCGTGGGCACCGCTGAAGCCGCGGAGATCCTCTCCGTGACGCAGCAGACGGTTCGAAACTGGATCCGCGCGGGGATCCTGGCGGGTGGGCAGGACGCAACCGGGCGCTTCTACGTTTCCAAAGCGGCCTTAGCCCCGGCGCTCGCCATGCGACGAGCGCTGCCAGACATGGCTGAAGATACCATCTCCGACGAGGGCGTCGACGCAGAGATCGCGGCGGTCCGAAACGGCCGACGGGCGGCCAGCGTCGTCTCCCGGTGAGCTTTGTCTGGGCGCCGTTTCATGGCCCCCCGACCGGGGTTGTTGCGGTCCTGGACACGAGCGTGTTGGTGCGCGCCTGGCGATCCTCAGCCACTACGCCGAATGCCTCGCGCCGCGTGATGCTTCTCGCGGGCGTCGCCTACGACTCCTTCACCAGCCCGGCGATCCTGGGCGAAGTCGCCGAAGTGCTCGCACGCCCGCGCTTCGGTGCCATGCCGAGCCAGGTGTATACCTGGCTCGATGCATTCGTGCGAGCGAGTCGGCAGGTGTTCCCGGAGTCAATCCCCGGCGATGACGCAGGCGCCGTTAGCGGCGACCTGGACGATCTTCCGATCTTGAAGACGGCGTACGCGGTGTTCGCCGCGGCGTCCGAATACCCGGAGGTCATCGACCAAGCTAGAGGCCAGGACGGGTTCTTCCTGGTCTCGGAGAACTCCATCGACTTTGTTCCGGGTCGGAACACCCACGGTTTTCAGTTCTTGCGTGCCAACCACTTCCTCGATCTGCTGCTGAGCCGGGGAAGAGCCGACAGTTAACGACACGCAACCTCCCGCCCACGTTTCTGGTGCATTCGCGGTGTTTGACGGAGCGCTTAGAAACGAAGCTGGAGAACGACCCGGTCTTCATCCCTCTCGCCCGCGCTCAATTTGTCTTCAACTGATCGCGGGGCGGGTCGAACGCGACACCATTCTTAGGCAACCATTCTTACTCGATTTGGAGCGGTTCCGGAAGGGGGAATTCGGCCGCGAATCCCGCTCAAATCAATGGTTTGTGGGCTGGGAATGACCACATTCTTGGTAAGGTGGCGGACTCCCTGGCCCCATGCTAGACTCGCCGCGTACCGGAGGGCCGGGGGTCGCCGGGGTCCGACCGGTCGCGACGCCGGCTGGCCAGGACCACCCGCGGCCTCGAACGGTTTCCCAACGTCGAAGAACGAGAGGAGATCGCGCGATCATGCTCAGCCCCAACTCGAATGACCAGCCAGTCCAAACCAACGACATCAGCCGGCCGGAGCCGTCGCTGATCGAGGCTCTGCGGGGCATCGGCAGCGCGACGGCCGTGGGTGAGCTCAAGCGCCTCGGCATCCGCAGCGCCTTCATCCAGGGCCCGGTCGCCATGACGCCCGGCCGGTCGATCGTCGGGCCGGCGCTCACCCTGCAATTCATGCCCAAGCGCGAGGATCTGTACCCGGACGCCGAGTACGTGGCGCCGGAGCGGCAGCTTCATCGTCACGTCCTCTACCACGCCCAGAAGGGCGACGTCGTCGTGGTCGACGCCCGTGGCGACCTGACCAGCGGCGTCTTTGGCGAGATGATGATGACCTACTTCCGCGGCCGCGGTGGCCTTGGGGTCGTGATCGACGGCTGCGTCCGCGACTCGGCCGAGATCAAGAAGCTCGGACTCGGCCTCTGGCTGCGCGGAGTGACGCCGAACTTCCACACCCAGACCAACATCGTCCCCTTTGCCGTGAACGTGCCGGTCGCCTGTGGGGGCGTGACCGTCGTGCCTGGCGACCTCATCATCGCCGACGACGACGGGGCGGTCGTCGTGCCGATCGCCCTGGCGCCCCAGCTCGCCAGGAAGGCCGGCGAGCACGTCGAATGGGAGGAGTTCAGCCG
>JBOGTX010000396.1:0-1836 GCA_050695695.1 Chloroflexota bacterium | reverse complement strand
CGACTGGTTTCGCCAGGAGAAGATCGACTTGATCCCCGGCGACGGATTCCTGCCGGCCACCGTGCCCGGCGCCTTCGGATCCTGGGCCACCGCCTTGCTCCACTTCGGGCGCCTTTCCCTGGCCGACGTCCTCGAGCCGGCGATCGAGCTGGCCGAGGAAGGATTCCCGGTTTACGGCGGCCTTCGCGACTCGATCGTTCACAATGCCGAGAAGTTCGCCAGCCAGTGGCCATCATCCGCCGCGATCTACCTGCCGAGCGGCAAGCCTCCCGCCCTCGACGACCTGATCTACCAGGCGGACTGGGCGCGCACCTTCAAGGGCGTCGTCGAGGCCGAGCGTCAGGCGCGCGCGACCGGCCGCGAGGCGGGGATCCAGGCCGGCCTCGACCACTTTTACCAGGGTCCGATCGCGCGGGCGCTGGTCGACTTCGCCGCCTCGACCGAGGTGCTCGACGCCTCGGGCCGGGCGCACCGCGGCCTCTTCAGCGACGACGACTTCGCCAGGTACCAGACGAAGGTCGAGCCAGCGATCGGGCTGGACTACCGCGGCTACCGAGTCTTCAAGTGCGGCCCGTGGTGTCAGGGACCGGTCTTCCTCCAGCAGCTTGCCCTGCTGGAGGGCTTCGATCTCGCGAAGCTCGGCCACAACTCGGCCGAGTACCTCCACGTCCTGATCGAGGCCGCCAAGCTCGCCTTCGCCGATCGCGAGCAATACTACGGCGACCCCGACTTTACGACCGTCCCGCTCGATCGACTGCTGTCGAAGGAGTACGCCGCGGCGCGCCGTCGCCTGATCGATCGCGAGCGGGCCTCGACCGAGCTGCGCCCGGGCGACGCGCCGGTGCTGGCGACGGCCGATCGGGGCGCGCGCCCGGCGACCTACCGCGGCGACACCACCCACATCGACGCCGTCGACGCCGAGGGCAACCTCTTCGCGGCCACCCCGAGCGGCGGCTGGATTCCCACCTCGCCGGTGGTGCCGGGCCTTGGCTTCCCGCTCGGCACGCGCGGCCAGATGTTCTCCTTGAACCCGAGCCATCCGAACGCGCTGGTGCCGGGCAAGCGTCCGCGCACGACCTTGACCCCATCGCTGGCGTTGCGCGACGGTCAGCCCTGGCTGGCCTTCGGCACGCCCGGTGGCGATCAGCAGGACCAGTGGACCTTGCAGTTCTTCCTGAACGTCGTCGACTTCGGCTTCGACCTCCAGGCGGCGATCGACCTGCCGACCGTGCACAGCCAGCACTTCCCGAGCTCGTTCTACCCGCGCGAGGCCCACCCCAACCGCATGGTGGTCGAGGGTCGGATCGCGCCGGGGGTGCGGGCCGGGCTGGTGGAGCGCGGTCACGAGGTCGTCGAGGGCAATCCCTGGGCGCACGGTCAGGTTACCGCGGTCGAGCTCGACCGTCGCCAGGGCGTCCTGCGCGGCGCCGCCTCGCCGCGTGGCATGAGCGCCTACGCCGTGGGACGGTAACCGACCGAAGACTCTCCCAGGATCGTCACCGGGGCAATCGCTGATCGTCGCCGGTCAGAACCGCCAATCGGCGATTTCCCGCCGTTCGTGATCGTGCCGGGCCAGCGATGAATATCAGCAGCGCCCGCCTTCGGTCCGGATCTGGAGATCGGAGGCGTGGGCGGTCGTGCCCATCGCCATCGTAGGTGTCCGTACCCGTCGTCCCACTCACCGTCGCGCTGGTCAGCCGATTCGCCTGGTCGGCGGCGCCTGGATCGGCCGACAAATCTACGGATGCGGCTGGCTTGCCCAGCTTTGCTGTAGCTGGGATTCGGTCCCCACGAAGAACACTTCGTGAGCGATTGGCACTGCGGGTTGCCTCGACG
>JBOGTX010000395.1:0-1780 GCA_050695695.1 Chloroflexota bacterium | reverse complement strand
AGTCTCGGCCGATCGGCTCGGGATCGTCACCTGCCGTCGGCGTCCGGTCGCAAGACCGCCCGCTCGTCGCCGAAGGACCAGTCCGAAAACCCTTCGATCTCGACGTCGATCCTCGGCTCGAGGGGAGCCAGGTACTTGCTGGCGTGGAGATCGACCAGCCGGTTATCCGAGATGCGGAGACCCTCGCAAATGACGTCGATCGCGATCTTGAGAACGTCGTCGAGATCGCGCCGGCGCGGGCTGGCGAAAAAGACCGCGAGCGCGATGCTCCAATAGGCTTCCCGCGCGAGCTGGAGCGTGGCCTCGTGGGCGCCCGAGCCCTCGATCGAGTCGAGCGTCGGTAACACGGCTCGTCGAAAGCTCCTGGCCGCTGGCGATGAGACTCGACGGGTGCCAGTTCCGCTTCCTCCACCGGTGCGTACCGTCGCGTAGAGGGCATTGGTGCTGGGAGGCAGCGGGAGCTGAAAGCGGATCGGCGCGACGAGGGCTCGCGGCCGGGCAACCTTCGGCTCGGCGTCAGGATTCCTGACCGCCGGGTCCCGAGCCCGATTCAACGTTGTCCGAGCTTCCGCAAGTCCACCCGCTCGTCCGCCAACTGCTCGCGGGTGACCGCGACGTTGTTGCGCATCAGACGGCGCACGGCGTTCACGTCCTTCAGTCGGTTCACGCCAATCGCGGCGCGGAGTCGGCCCTCCCGCAAGTAAAAGGCGAGCAGTTGCCGGGGATCGGGGGCGCCCCGGAAGACGACCTCGTCCTGCCCGTTCGCGTGGCCGACGTACTGCAAGGTGAGATCGTATTGATCGGACCAGAAATAGGGAACCGGGGCGTACGGCTCGCCCTTGCCGAGCATGCTCTTGGCGGCGGCGATTCCCTGATTCTGGGCGTTTTCCCAGTGCTCGACCCGGAGGCGCTCGCCCAGGATCGGATGCCACCAGTTGGCGACGTCACCCGCGGCGAAGACGTCCGGGAGGCTCGTCGCGGACAGCTCGTCGACCATGACGCCATTTTGCAGCGCGATACCCGACCCTGCGAGCCAGCCAACCGACGGCTGTACCCCCACGCCAACCACCGCGACGTCGCAGGGAATCCGCTCGCCGGTCGATGTGATGACCTCTTCCAGGCGGCCGGCACCCCGGAACTCGGCGATGCCAACCCCGAGTCTCAGGTCGATTCCCTGCTCGCGATGGATCCGGGCATACAACTGGCCGATTTGATCGCCAAGCACGCGCTGGAGCGGGACCGGAAGAACCTCGAGCACGGCGACCTCGGCGCCTTTCATCCGACAGGACGCCGCGACTTCCGCGCCGATGAAGCCGGCGCCGATCACCACGACCCGAGTTGTCGTGCTCGTCGCGTCGCGAATCGTTCGCGCGTCCTGGAGCGTCCGCAGGTAATGCACGCCGGGTAGCGCGACGCCGGGGACGTTCAGCCGGCGGACCTCGGCGCCGGTCGCGATGAGCAGTTTGTCATACCGCAGGCGGGCGCCGTCGCCTAGCCCGACCTGATGGTCGGCGGGAATCAGGCTGACCGCCGCCGCCCCTAACCTGAGCTCGATCGATTGCTCGTCATAGTAGGCGAGTGGACGGAGGAACGCCTTCGTCTCGTCGGCGGTTCCCCGTAGAACATCTTTCGACAGTGGTGGTCGCTCGTACGGACGCTCCGGTTCCGCCCCGACGAGAATCACCCGGCCGTCGAATCCCTCTTGACGCAGGGCTTCCGCGGCCCGACCACCAGCGACGCTCGCGCCGACGATGACGTACGTCTCGGGTGTCGACACAAC
>JBOGTX010000394.1:0-4012 GCA_050695695.1 Chloroflexota bacterium | reverse complement strand
ACCTCGTCCAGCTCGGGGAGCTCCGGGTTCAGGTCCCGGGCGCGGAGCCAGGTGGTCATCGCGCGGGTGTATTCACCCCGGTAGAGGTACTCCAGGGCCGCGAGGGCGAAACCCTCGTAGCGCCGGGGCGCGACGCGCTGGACCGTGGTGAATTCCGCCAGGGCATCGGCGCCCAGATCCAGATCGAAGCAGGCGCGCCCCAGGTCGAGGTGCGCCTCGACGTCGCTCGGCCAGCGCGCGACCCGGCGGAGCGCGCGTCGAATCGTCCGCACCGAGGTCAAGTCCAGCACGCCCGGACAGTCCGGCTCGTCACGGATCGCTTCTTCGAGCGCGCGCTGGGCACGGCCCCAGGCCCGCCGCTTGATGAGCTGGCGCGCTTCAAGGTATAATCGCGACTCGGAAGGTAGGGCGTCTGCCTGGTAGCCGATCGGAGATTCGGAGATCTGGTGTTCGGTCGAACCGGGGGGCGCTGGTCTCGTGTCGATTGGCGTCAGGGTACCTTGACGTTCTCGCCGGTGAAGGACTCGATCGAGCAACGACGTTCGTCGAATCACTGGCGGTGGTCCGAGCTGTAGCTTCATAGCTGTCTCCTACCACGCTGGCCCCAATCATCCCGGATCCGGTTCGCCCTGACTATCATGACTTCGGCTGAATTTGATATGGTAATCAGACTAGCCGGATTGGCTGGAACCGACGAATGAACGGGGGCAGGATGGAGAAATCCCGCGCCACCGTTGCCGACCAGGCACCGAACGCGACGGGCGATGGTACCAGGGCAAAGCTGCCGGTGTCTCCCATCGCGAACGCCCTCGACGAGCTGCGCGCGCTGAAGGAAGATTACGCGCACCTTCAACGCGTGCTCGAGGCTCATGACACCCTCGCGCGCCTCGCGTTGGCGGATGCCGGTTTCTCGCGGCTGGCCGCCGCGCTTTGCGACCTGGTGGGGAATCCCGTCTCGATCGAGAGCCGCTTTTTCAAGACGCTCGCCTACTCCCGGCCGGCCGACGCGCCCCCGCGCGAGGACCGACCGGTCTCCCTGCGGACGCTCCGAAAAGAGCGCGCCGCTCAGCCGTTCTGGTCGCGCCTTCAGCGCGAGCGCGAGGCGGTGCTCGTGCCCGCTTCGGGCGAACGGGTTGGGTTCCCGGCGCGCGTGGTGTCGCCGGTGGTGATCTCCGACGACGTCGTCGGCTACCTATCGATCGTCGAGCGCGATCGACCGTTCGAATCGCGCGATCTCGAGCTGGTTCGGGAGGCGGCGTTGGCGGTTGGCATCGCGTTCGTGCGCCAACGGGCGGACATCGATGCCGAGCTCCGCTTCAAAGGCGACGCGCTCGATGCCGTGCTCCGGGCCGCCGACGCGCCACCGGAGGTCCAGGCGACCCGCGCCGCGTTGCTCGGCTACGATCGCAACGCCCCGCAGACCATGCTCGTGCTCGCGCCGGTCTGCGCCGACGCCGACCGTCCGACCTCGCTGCACGGACTGGCGGCCGTCGTTCCCGCCTGGGCGCGCCGGGTCGCCTCGGGAAGCTTGATCGCCGAACGCGAAGGTGAGGTCGTCGTCCTCCTGTCCGGCGACCTGGCGAAGCCCCGTTCGCGGTCGCGGATGCCCCGGGCCGATCGGATGGCCGCACCGACGTCGTCGAGCGATCCAGACGCCGATTTGGATCCGGCGCTGGCCGAGTTGACGTCGTCGCTCCGCCGAGAGGTTGCCGGCTACTTTCCCGATCTGGTTCTGTCGATCGCCATCGCGCCGCCGGCCCGCGATTCACGGGGTCTCGCCGAGGTCTACGCCGCCGCCCGACGGACCCTCGCCATGCTCGATCTGCTCGGCCAGCGCGGGCGCTCGATCTCGACCAACGACCCGCGATTGGCGGTCTTTCTGCTCTTCGACGGCACCCGGCCGGATACCCGGCGCGAGTTCGTGGATCTGGTGCTCGGGCCGTTGATCGCCTATGATCGACGCGGCCACCGCAGGCTGGTGGAAACCCTGGAGACGTACCTCGATCGAGGGGGAAATCTGGAGACGACGGCGCGGACACTCGACGTCCACACCAGCACGTTGAAGTACCGCCTGCAGCGCATCGCCGAGGTCAGCGGCATCGACGCGCGCAACACCGACCACCGCTTCAACGCCGCGCTGGCGCTGCGCCTGCGCGCGCTCGACGACGGCCGATTGGCGGAGGCTGGCGCCGCGCCCCCGGTGGCGGCGGCTGACCCCCGATTCCCACAATAAGAGGAGGAAAGCTTGTATCAGGAGATGTTCCGGATCGACGGAAAGGTCGCCGTCCTACCCGGAGGCGCCGGCGGAATTGGCGCCGCGCTCGCCCGCGGCCTGGCCGAATACGGTGCCGACGTGGTGGTGGCGGGGCGCTCGCTGGACCATGCCCGCGCGACCGCGGCGGACCTCGCTTCGACCGGGCGCCAGGCGGTGGGTCTGACCGTCGAGGTGACCGACCCGGCGTCGGTCGATCGACTGATCGAGCAGGTGATGGAGAAATTCGGACGCATCGACATCCTGGTCAACTGCGCCGGCACCCAGCACGAGGCCCCGGCCGAGGATTTCCCGCTCGATCAGTGGCAGCGGGTGATGGACGTGAACGTCAAGGGTACCTTCCTCACCTGCCAGGCGGCGGGCCGGGTCATGATCGCCCAGAAGAGCGGCAGCATCGTCAATATCTCGTCGGTGCGCGGACAACTGGCGATCCGCCGCGGCTACGCCGCCTATACGCCTAGCAAGGCCGCGGTGAATAATCTGACTCGACAGCTCGCGACCGAGTGGGCGCCGCACAACGTTCGAGTCAACGCGATCAGCCCCACCTTCATCGAAACGCCACTGGTCGAGAAGATGCTGGCGAACCCCGATTTCCGGCGCGCCCTGACCGAGCGAATTCCCCTCGGGAGGGTCGGCGCGCCGGCCGACATCGTCGGCGCGACCATCTTCTTCGCCTCGCCCGCCTCGAGCTTCGTGACCGGTCACGTGCTGCTCGTGGACGGCGGCGTCACCGCGACCCAATAGCGCGAAAGCGAGCAAAAGAGAGGTAGGTTCGTGAAAATCGTTCTTGTCAGTCGCCCTAACGACGAGCGTCTCAATACCTTCCGCGCGGCTTACCCCAGCGTCGAGTTCGTCAGCGCCGGATCGCCCGACGAGGTCAAGCGCCAGGTCGTCGACGCCGACGCCTACTTCGGAAATCCATCGCGCGAGGTCTACCTGGCGGCCAGAAAGCTTCGCTGGATCCAGGCGCCAAGCGCCGGCATCGAGTTCGTCCACGGCATTCCGGAGCTGAAAGAAAGCGACGTCGTGCTCACCAACGCGCGGGGCGCGCACGCCGCGACGATTGCCGAACATACCTTCGCGATGCTGCTCTCGCTGACCCGAGCCTTGCGCTTCTTCGACCACGCGAAAGGGTGCCACTCCTGGCTGCGCGGCGAAGGCTATCGCCACCTCACCGGGATCGACGGCAAGACGATGGCGATCGTCGGCTTCGGTAACATCGGCCGCGCGATCGCCCGGCGAGCCCACGGCTTCGAGATGAACGTCCTGGCGGTCGACGCCCAGGAGGTGCCGGCGAACGAGCACGTCAAGGCAGTCTACCGCCTCGATCGCCTTCACGACGCGCTCCGCGGGGCCGACGTGCTGACGATCAGCTGCCCGATCACGCCGGAGACGCGGGGCATGATCGGCGAGACCGAGATCCGCTTGCTGAAGCCGGGCTCGTACGTCGTCGCGGTTTCCCGCGGTGGCATCGTCAACGAGCCCGCCCTGATCGCCGCCCTGAAGGATGGCCACCTGGACGGCGCGGCCCTCGACGTCGCCGCGACCGAGCCATTGCCGCCAGACAACCCGCTCTGGGACGTGCCAAACCTGATCGTCACCCCGCACATCTCCGGAGGCTCGACCCTGACGACCGAGCTGATGTGGTCGATCTTCTTCGAGAACGTCGGTCACTTCGTCAAGGGCGAGCCCCTGAGCAACGTGACCGACAAGAAGCTGGGCTACTAAAGGATTTTGCTG
>JBOGTX010000393.1:0-1647 GCA_050695695.1 Chloroflexota bacterium | reverse complement strand
CCTTTTCAGCTACCCGAACCATCCGGTCATCGACGCCGCGGCGGAGGTCGGAATTCGTCCGATCATCGCCCGGACCGAGAAGACCCTGATCAACATGGTCGACGGGTACACCCGGGCGACGAATGGTCGGAAGCTCGGCGTGTGCGTCGTCCAATCCGGACCGGGGATCGAGAATGCATTTGGTGGTGTCGCTCAAGCCTTCGCGGATTCGATCCCGATTCTCATGCTACCCGGCGGGCTCGATCAGCATCGTCTGGGGGTGCCGACGAACTTCGATCCCCTGCCGCCCTACCAGCACGTGACCAAGTGGGTGGCGCGGATCAACTTCGTCGACCGGATTCCCGAGATGCTCCGGCGCGGGTTCAGCCAGCTGCGAACCGGTCAGCCCGGCCCGGTCATGTTGGAGCTCCCCGGCGACGTCACCTCGGCCGAGCTTGCCGACGCGGCGGTCGATGCCTACAAGCCGGCCCGGGGATACCGATCGGCCGGCGACCCCGGCGACGTGGCGGAAGCGGCGCGGCTGCTGCTCGCGGCGAAGCGGCCGTTCCTGCACGTTGGCCACGGCGTTCTCTGGGCCGAGGCCTGGGACGAGCTGCGCCAGTTAGCCGAGCTGGTCCAGGCGCCGGTCATGACGACGATGGCGGCCAAGAGCGCGTTTCCCGAGGATCACCCCCTGTCGGTCGGCACCGGTGGCAGCACGATCACCGGCACCGCCGCCCACTTCCTGACCAACGCCGACCTGGTCTTCGGCATTGGCTGCAGCTTCTCGATCTCGAACTTCTCGACCCCGATCCCGGCCGGCAAGCGCCTGGTGCAGGTCACGGTGAACGAGCGCGACCTCGACAAGTGCTACCCGGTCGAATGCGCGGTGATCGGCGACGCCAGACTGGTGCTTGGGCAGCTCGTCGAGGAGGTGAAGCGCCAGGCCGGCGCGACCGGACGCGCCGGCCGGAGCGAGGTGGCCGCCGAGATTCGCGCCGAGAAGGAAGCGTTTCTGAGCGAGTGGCGACCGCGCTTGCTCTCCGACGAGACGCCGATCAACCCCTATCGGGTGATCTGGGACCTGACCCATACCGTCGACCGCCAGCAGACGATCGTCACCCACGATTCGGGCAACCCCCGCGACCAGATGCTCACCTTTTACGAGGCCGTGTCGCCGCGCGGCTACCTTGGCTGGGGCAAGTCGACCCAGCTCGGGACCGGCCTTGGCGTGGCCCTGGGGGCGAAGCTGGCTCAACCGGACAAGCTGGTCGTCAATGTGATGGGCGACCTCGCCTTCGGCACGGCCGGCCTCGAAGTCGAAACGGCGGTGCGCTCGCGGATCCCGATCCTGACGGTTATCCTGAACAATTCGGTCATGGGTGGCTACGGGCACCACATGCCCACCGCGAGCGAGCGCTTCGGCTCGAACCGCCTGTCGGGCCGCTACGCCGACGTCGCGGCGAGCCTCGGCGCGTACTCGGAACGGGTGGAGAACCCGGGCGACGTCGTCGCGGCGATCCGCCGCGGGATCAAGGTGACCCAGGAGGGCCAACCGGCTGTCTTGGAAATGATCACGAAAGAAGAGCCGGTCTTCCCAAGCGCGCGGACGCTGCTCCGGAAAGTCGCCGTCACGGCCTGAGTACGCTGGCCTCACCCCCGTGACCC
>JBOGTX010000392.1:0-1837 GCA_050695695.1 Chloroflexota bacterium | reverse complement strand
CGCCTGGGCCACGATGGTCGCGGTCGTCGTTCCGTCGCCAGCCACCTCATTGGTGCGCAGCGCGGCCGCCTTGACCAGTTGTGCCCCCATGTTCTCGAAGGGGTTACGCAGCTCGATGTCCTTCGCGATGGTGACGCCATCGTGAGTCACCATTGGGACGTGCGGCCGACGATCGATCGCCACGTTACGGCCCCGCGGCCCCAGCGTCGTCTTCACCGCGTCCGCCACGGCGTCGACCCCCTTCTTCAACGCCAGACGGGCTTCCTCCTCGAAGAGGAGCAGCTTGGGCATCTAATCCTCCGTGTGGATGTACCGGCCCACTTCGACAAAGCGCCCGGCGTATCTGACACCGGGCGCTCGACGCGGGCTCTAGGGTTAAAGCTTCGCGAGAATGTCTCGCTCGTTCAAAATAAGATAATCGTGATCGTCGAATCGGTACTCCGTCCCGGAGTACTTCGCGTAAATGACCGTGTCGCCCTCCTGGACCTCGGGAGGCACGACCTTGCCCTCTTCGGTCGTGCGCCCTGGCCCGACGGCGATCACCTTTCCCTCGGACGGCTTCTCCTTCGCGGTGTCCGGCAGAACGATCCCGCCTTTGGTCATCTCCTCCCGGGCGGAGGGGAGCACGACAACTCGATCGCCAAGGGGCTTGATTCGCGGCATTGCCATCTACTCCTGCGGGAGAGTCCCGAGCAATCCACCTCGCGGATTGCCAAACCCCGCCATTATATAGTGCGCGCGATTCACGATCAAGGCCGGCGGCGGTGCCGATGGCGCGTTTTCACCGCGCGCTCGGCTATAACTCCGCTATAATATAGACTGACGACGACGAACAACCCACGGAGAAGTACCAGAGCGATGTTTGATACGTTGACCGACCGACTTCAGGAGGTCTTCAAGCGCCTGCGCGGCAAGGGCAAGCTGACCGAGCGCGACGTCGACGAGGCGCTCCGGGAGGTGCGCATGGCGCTCCTCGAGGCCGACGTCAACTTCAAGGTGGTCAAGGAGTTCGTCGCGAAGGTCCGCGAGCGCGCGGTCGGCGGCGACGTCCTCGAAAGCCTGAGTCCGGCCCAGCAAGTCGTGAAGATCGTCGACGAGGAGCTCGAGGCGATGCTCGGGGCGCCCGCGCGCATCGAGCTCGGCGGTGGCGGACCAACCCTGATCATGCTCGTCGGCCTCCAGGGCGCGGGGAAGACGACGACCGCCGGTAAGCTGGCGCTCCTGATGCGCAAGGCCGGCCAGCGCCCCCTGCTGGTCGCCGCGGATATGCAGCGCCCCGCCGCGGTGCAGCAGTTGATCACCCTGGGCAAGCAAATCGACATTCCGGTCTATTCCGAGCCGGTTGGCTCACCGCCCGACATTTGCCAGCGGGCGCTGACTCGCGGTCGCGAGCTGGCGAGCAGCGTGATCATCTTCGACACCGCCGGCCGCCTCCACGTCGACGAGGCGCTGATGACCGAGCTGCGGGCGGTCAAGGCGAGGGTGAATCCCGGTGAAGTCTTGCTGGTGGCCGACGCGATGACCGGCCAGGACGCGGTGCGGGTCGCCGAGGAGTTCCACCAGCAGATGAACTTGACCGGGCTGGTCATGACCAAGCTGGACGGCGATGCTCGTGGTGGCGCCGCACTCTCGGTCCGCGCCGTGACCGGCGTGCCGATCAAGTACATCTGCGTTGGCGAAAAGTTGGATGGGATCGAGCAATTCCATCCCGACCGCCTGGCCAGTCGAATCCTCGGCATGGGCGACGTGCTGTCGCTGATCGAAAAGGCCCAGGAGTCGTTCGACCAGAAGCAGGCCGCTGGGATGGAGAAGAAGCTGCGAACCGGAACCTTCAACC
>JBOGTX010000391.1:0-2782 GCA_050695695.1 Chloroflexota bacterium | reverse complement strand
GTCCAGCTTTGTCCACGCCCTCTCATCCTTTGATGCCGGATAACACGATGCCCTGGGTGAAATAGCGCTGGAACGCGAAGAAGAGCGCGAGACACGGGATGATTGCCATGACCGACCCCGCCATGAGCAGGTGCTCCATCGGCATCCCCCCCTCCTCGGGGACGTTCTGAAAGAACTGCAGGCCGAGCGCGACGGTAAAGCGGGTCTGGGAGCTGAGGTAGACCAGCGGCGACAGGAAGTCGTTCCAGGCGCCGATGAAGGCGATAATGGCGCTGGCCGCCATGGCAGGTTTCAGCAGCGGGAGCAGGACCGACACGTAGACGCGGAAGTAGCTGGCACCGTCGATCAGCGCGGCTTCGTCGAGATCGCGGGGAAGTGAAAGCAAGAATTGGCGGAACAGGAAAATGTAAAAGGCTCCGCCGCCAAATATGTACGGCACCCAGAGCGGAAGCAGGGTATTGACCCAGCCCAGCGCGTTGAAGAGCACGAACTGCGGAATCAGCGTGACCTGCGCCGGCAGCATCAGCGTCCCCAGCGTGACCATGAAGAGCACGTCGCGCCCGCGATACTCGAAGCGCGCGAAGGAGTAGGCGACGATCGAGGCCGAGAAGACGACCCCGATCGTGCTGAGCACGACGACGATGATGCTGTTCCAGACCCACAGCAGGAAGGGGACGGTCGTCAGCACCGTCAGGTAATTTACCCACTGCGGGACGGCCGGGAAGATCAGCGGCGGGAACACGAACAGCTCGAAAGGCTGCTTCAGCGAGCTCGTCACCGTCCAGAAAAACGGGAAGACGAAGACGACACTCAGTAGGACGGCGCCGAGGTAATAGATCGCGCTCCCCGCCCACCAGGAAGCGGACTCCGCCTTGCCGCGGGCCCGTGGGCGGGCGAGGTCGGCGGCGACCGAGCGCTCCCCCAGCATCACTCTTCCCCTCCGGCGTAGTATACCCAGCGGCGGGACAGGCGCAACTCCACGTACGTGAAGATCAGCAGCATGACCACGAAAATCCAGGCGAGCGCCGATGCGTAGCCGAGTCGGATGTAGGCGAACGCCTGCTGGTTGTTGTGGAGCGCGAAGAACCAGGTGGCGTAGTTCGGGCCGCCCTTGGTCGCCACGAACGCCAGGGTGAAGACCTTCAGCGCGCCGATGACGCCGAGCACGAGGTTGAAGAGCAAGGTCGGGGAGATCATCGGGACGGTCACGTTGCGAAACTTTGCCCACCGCCCAGCCCCGTCGATGGACGCGGCATCCATGAGCGACTCCGGCACACCCTGCAGGCCCGCCAGGAAGATCAGCATGGTGTTCCCGCCGACGAAGGCCCACAGGCTGATGATCACCAGCGCGAGCAGCGCCCAGTGGTCATCGGTCAGCCAGGACGGCCCGGAGAGCCCCAATTTCCCGAGCAGGAAGTCGAGAGGGCCAATCCCCGGGTAGAGGATCCAGATCCAGACCAGCGCCAGCGCGACGGTGGGGGTGAGACTGGGTAAGTAGAAAAAGGTCCGGAAGGTCTGCGTCCCTTTCCTTTGCTGGTTCAGCAGAATCGCGAGGAGGAGCGAGCCGGCCAGCCCAACCGGCACGATGATCAGGGCGTACTCGAAGGTGCGCCCCAGCGAGGGCCAGAAGAGATTGTCGCCAAAGAAGGCTTTTTCATAATTCGCCAGCCCGATCCACTGGGGAGCCGACAGCACATCGTACTGGGTGAAGCTGAAGTAGAACGCGGCGACGATCGGGCCGAGGATGAACACGAGGAGGCCGATCAGCCAGGGTAGTAGGAAGACGTATCCCCAGAGCACCTTGCTCGCCTGGAGGGGAGTCCGGGCCCCGGCGAGCCGCGCCAGCCAGGGGATCGAAGCCGGTTGGTGCCCTATTTTGTCAGAGGCTTGGATCATCGAGCGCCCCCTCAAACGTGGTTTGGAGCAATCGACGGCGCCGATTGGGCTGCCCGATGCGATTGAGGGGCCTTCGGCGCCCACGTGCGCATTATAGGGAGCGCTTCAGGTGGCGTCAATATTCCGTATGTTGCGATGAGATTGTAGATCCGCGCGGTGGCGTCTCCGTCTGTTCGCCGGCTTCCCGGTCGTCCGGGTTGCCCAGGTCCTCCTCGATCGCCGCGAACTGCTCGAGCGCCGCCCGCAGGTCTTCGACGATGCACGCGGCCAGGGCGGCCGGCGCGGGCAGGTTGTCGGCACCTTCGAGGCTCTCGTCGCGGAGCCAGAAGAGGTCAAGGGTCGCCTTGTCGCGCTTGATCAGATCGTCGTAGGGGTAGACGTGGAAGCGCTCGCTCTCGACGCGCTGGTAGCGGTTCTCCGGGCGATAGCAGGCTACGAAATCGTCGAGGTGGGCGCGGGTTAGCGGGTTGGTCTTCAGGGTGAAGCTCTGGTTGGTCCGCAGATCGTAGACCCAGAGATTGGTCGTCCAGGGGGCCGGACTCGCCGGCTTCTTGTCGAAGAACAGCACGTTCGCCTTGACCCCCTGGGCGTAGAAGATGCCGGTTGGCAATCGCAGCAGGGTGTGAACGTCGCACGCCTGGAGGAGCTTCCGACGGACCGTCTCACCAGCGCCGCCCTCGAACAGGACATTGTCGGGCACGACGACCGCGGCCCGCCCCTGGACCGCCAGCAGGGTGTGGACGTGCTGGACGAAGTTGAGCTGCTTGTTGGACGTCGTCGCCCAGAAGTCGTCGCGGATGACCGTTGCGGCCTCGCGCTCCTCGCGGCCGTCGGCGCCAACGTAGGTCACGCTGCTCTTGCGCCCGAACGGTGGATTGGTCAGGAC
>JBOGTX010000390.1:0-3153 GCA_050695695.1 Chloroflexota bacterium | reverse complement strand
TGGGAAACCCGACCGCGGCACGGCTCCTGTATCGGACCGAGCGATCCGATCACCCTGGGAGAAAAACCAGCACACCGGGAGAGCAACCATGACATCGCACCACCAGGCAGGAAACATTACCTCTCTGGCCCGGCAGGGGCGACTACGCGCGCGCCCACGGACAATCGTCGAAGCGGCGCCAACCGGCCGACAATCGCTCACCGGCGATGGCGAGCGAATCGGAATCCTGTACGTGCCACCCAGCTACCGGCCCGCGCGTCCCGCCCCCCTCGCCTTCATGCTGCATGGCGCTGGCGGTAACGCTCGGCAAGGAATCAGCCTGCTCGCTCACCTGGCCGAAGAGACGGGGCTGATCCTCGCGGCCGTCGACTCGGTCGGATCGACCTGGGACGTCATCCTCGGGGAGTTCGGTCAAGACGTCGCGCGCATCGATCGGGCGCTTGACCAGGTCTTCGCGGGCTACGCTGTCGATCCCGAGCGATTGGCAATCGGCGGCTTCTCCGACGGCGCGTCCTTCGCCCTCTCGGTCGGCCTGACCAACGGCGATCTCTTCACTCACATCGTCGCGTTCTCACCTGGCTTCGCCGCCCCGGCCGAGCGATACGGGATGCCGGGGGTTTACATCTCTCACGGCACCCACGATCGCGTCCTGCCGATCGACCGAACGAGCCGACGGATCGTGCCGGCGCTGCGCCGCGACGGTTACCACGTCGAGTACCTGGAGTTTGACGGTCCCCACACCGTGCCACCGGCGGTCACGCTCGCCGCGGTCGGCTGGTTCATCCCCATGCGGGCGGCCGGGTCCGCGACCTGCACCCGAAGCTCGGTCGATCCGTGATGGATTCGCACCCCGAGCGACCGCGCTGGGTCGCTGACTTTCACCGCGCCACGCCAGAGATTTCTCACTAACCGTGCTTCAGGATTCGGTCGCCTGATTCAACTGGCTATCGAGCATCCTTGTTGGCCGGGGCCCACGCCGATTGACGCCCGGTGCCACCCGGCGTATCCTCCACTCAACAATTTCCGCCCCTTCTCTCCTTCCTCGCGCGGGGACAGGGTCGCCGTACCGTTGATCGAGAATGCGCGGGAAGCGCGGTCGGGGAAGGGCCGCGCGCAGGAGGATTCACGGATGACGCCACCCTTGACGCCGGATCCCACGCGACGCCGGCCCCTCGGACGCACTGGATTGCTCGTGCCTCCGGTCTGCGTCGGCTGCGCGCCCCTCGCCAGCATGCCCGACACCTTCGGCTACGCCGTCTCGGAAGCGGACGCGCTCGCCACGGTACGCGCCATCTTCAAAAGCGAGATCTCTTTCCTGGATACCGCGGCCTCGTACGGTGACGGCGAGAGCGAGCGACGAATTGGCCTGGTGCTCCGTGAGATCGGCGGCGCTCCCAACGGCTTCGTGTTGGCGACCAAGGCCGATCGCAACCTCCAGACTGGCGACTTCAGTGGCGACCAGATGAAGCGCAGCGTCGAGCGCAGTCTCCGTCTGCTCGGCGTCGATCGCCTCTCGGTCTGCTACCTCCACGATCCCGAGCACGTGTCGTTCGAAGAGATGACCAGGCGCGGCGGCGCCCTCGACGTCCTGCGGCGCCTCACCGACGAGGGAGTCATCGAGCACCTGGGCGTAGCCGGCGGCCCGATCGACCTGATGATTCGCTACGTCGATCTGGGCTGCTTCGAGGCGGTCATCACCCACAATCGCTACACCCTCTTGAACCGCGAGGCGGAGCCTCTCCTGGAGCGGGCGACAAAGCTTGGCATCGCCGCCCTCAACGCCGCCCCCTACGGGAGCGGCATCCTCGCCAAGGGTCCGAGCGCCTACCCGCGCTACATGTACCGCGACGCCTCGGCCGAGCTGCTCGAGCGCGCGCGGTACGCCGAGGCGGCCTGCGCTCGCCACGGCGTACCGCTGGCCGCGGCGGCGCTCCAGTTTTCACTGCGCGATCCTCGCGTCACGTCCACCATCGTCGGCATGACCAGGCCCGAGCGGCTGGCCCAGACGATCGAGCTGGCCCGTGTTCCAATTCCCGACGATCTCTGGCAGGAGCTCGGCGTCACTTGAAGCGCGCCATCCTGACGAGTATGAAAAATGGAGGGTTTCACCGGAATGAAGATCACCGAGGTCGAGACCGTACCCGTCGATCGCTATCTCTTCGTCAAGGTCCACACCGACGCCGGCCTAACCGGGCTTGGCGAGTCCGGCACCTGGGGCTACCTGGAAGCGTCGGAAAAGGCCGTCGAGACGTTCCGTCGCTATCTCGTCGGCCAGGACCCGCTTCGGATCGAGCATCACTGGCAGTACATGTATCGGTGCAGCCACTTTCGCGGGGCCGCGATCATGGGCGCCTTGAGCGCGATCGACATCGCGCTCTGGGACATCGCCGGCAAGCACTTCGGCGTGCCAACCTACCAGCTCCTCGGCGGCAAGTGCCGCGACAAGGCCCGGGTCTACTATCACGTCTTCGGCCAGACCACCGAGCAACTCATCCAGGGCTGCGTCGACGCCAAGAAGCGCGGCTTCACCGCGGTCGGTCACCTCACGCCATTCGTCGACTCGCCGCGCCGGGAGCCCTACTTCAAGACCCACGCGAGCAAGATCGGCGACGCGATTGACACGGTGCGGCAATATCGCGAGGCAGTGGGAGACGACGTGGACCTCTGCATCGAGATTCACCGTCGGTTGACCCCCGCCGAGGCCGTCGCGCTTGGTCGCGGCATCGAGCCATTTCATCCCTATTTCTACGAAGATCCGGTGCTGCCCGACAACTTCGATGAGATGGCCCAGGTTGCCCAGCACATCAACATTCCGATCGCGACCGGCGAGCGGCTGCACAACATCTGGGAGTTCGAGATGCTGCTCACCCGCAACGCGGTGCAGTACGTGCGACCGGACGTCTGCATGGCAGGCGGCATTACCCACAGTAAGAAAATCGCCGCGGTGGCCGAGGCCCACCACGTCGGCGTCGTTCCCCACAACCCGCTCAGCCCGGTCAGCACCGCGGCGTGCTTGCAGATCGCTGCCTGTATCCCGAATTTTGCCCTCCAGGAATATCCGTTGGGCGAGCACGAGGCCCCGAAGAACGAAATCGTCAAGAGCGTGGTCCGCCTGGAAGAAGGGTTTTTGATTATTCCTGACGCCCCGGGCAT
>JBOGTX010000389.1:0-2686 GCA_050695695.1 Chloroflexota bacterium | reverse complement strand
GCCCGCTGACGGCCGGACCGGCCGCGCGCGCTCCGCGCCCCCCGGGCCACACTGATCGTGGACCACCTCGACGAGCCGTCCGGCGATGTCGTGCCTGGGGAGGAGTCGTGGCTCGAGGTGGCCGTTTCCGACGGTGGCCACACTCTGACGACTCGCCCCTCCACCGCCGTTGACTGGAGCGACGCCCGTCAGCGCCTGGCGTATTATCGCGTGCTGCTCGATCACCTGCACTCTGCCGCGACCCGGCGTCATGCCATCGTCCAGGTCCACGACGCGCACCCGCGCGAGCTCAAGCGCTTCCTTGCCAACGCGACCTACGTGCCGGATCCGGCGGTGCCCGGTCTGGCCCGCGCGCCGTTCCGGCTTGGCCCGCTCGCCGGCACCCGCCTGCGCCTGGGCAGCGATCGCGTTCCGGAGTCCGATCGCCTGGTTCAGGTCGACGTCTTCCGGACGGCTGACCCCTCGGACGAGCCGGCGAGCCTGACCATCACCTTCGCGGTGGGAGACGGCGCGCCGCTGATCGCCATGCCGACCACGCTCCAACTGGTCTGCGGCTTCGGGAACATCGCCGGCGACGTCGGGGTGCTCGAGCGACGGCTCGGCTACCGGGTCGTCGGCTGGAACCGCTCGCCGAACGAACGGGCGCGACACGCCCTGGAGAATGGGATTCCCCTCTACGAGCTCGACGAGACGATCGGCAAGGACGGCGAGCGGGTCGCGCGGACGAGGCAGCGGGAAGAATTCGCCCGGCAAGGGCTGCCGCTGGCCGGCAAGGTTCGCGACCTGCTGGACGACGGCCTGGTCATTGGCCACACCGAGCGCGGGAAGCCGGTCAAAGCACGGGTGCGACATATCCTGGACGGCCTCTTTGGCTCGTCTCGGCATCCAGGCACCGGGAAGTCGACCAGGAACAGCGAGATCTACCGCGACCTCCTCTTCGCCGAATACGAGGCGCGGGGCGTTCCCACGATTTACAACGGCTACAACACGCCCGAAAAGGTCGCGGCGGGACGGATCTTCGTCCACGACGCGTTTCGAACCAGCCAGGTGGATCCCGGGAGCCACTTTGAGGAAGCCGGCGACCAACGAAAAAGCATCATGTGCGTGTCGTGCAACACCACGAACATCACCAGCGTCCTGCTTCGGCTGATCGCGATTCCCGGGCTGAGCGACGCCACGGTGCGCGTCCTGACGAATCGGAAGACCTGCGACCCGTTCGTCGGCGAGGGCAAACAGTCGATCAACTACCAGGGGATGGCCTTCGACTTCAATTACCACCATTGGGAGGACTCGAAGCTCTTCTTTGACGCGGTGCGCGACCCGGCGATCCGCGACCGCCTGGGGCGACTGTTCGCCCGCGAGGTGAAGGCGACCGGCTCGGCGCCGGAGTGGGCGATCTCGACCCACGCGACCGGGCAAGCTGGAACCGAGTTTCACGTCGGGCTGGTCCAGCTTCGGGGCAAGCTGAACGGCGGACCGCTCGACGCCGGGGCGATCAAGACGGCGATCGCCGGCTCCGGCATCGAGAATGTGCAGGTCATCGACTTCCCCGGCGATCGAATCAACAGCACGCAATTTCTGGCGACGCTCCACCAGCGGATCGGTATTCGCAACCTCTACGTCCAGCCGTGCATGGTGGTGCAGGATGCCGCGGACGTCCTCGTCGTCTTCTTTACCCCGCACCTTTACAACGTCAAGCCGAATAACCTCGTCGCCGCGCTCAACCGCGACGGCCTGGTTCCCAACACGGTCGCCGGCCTCGACGCCGCGACGGCGATTGTCGCCGGCGCCCTCGGCCTGAGCCGCCAGCGTGCCGCGCTCCGCCGCTACTACCCGGTGCGCGGCCTCACCCCCTCGCCCCCTCTCCATTTGCTCGCAAATGGAGAGGGGCAGGGGGTGAGGCCGTCCCCGGTCTACTTCTTCGGGCCGGGGGTGGCCGACGGTGTGGCGATCGAGAGCGCCGAGGTGCGCCGCCAGCTCCTCGGCGGCAAGGGCGCCGGCCTGGCCGAGATGGCGACGATCGCCTACGACGATCCGGTTGCCGGCGAGTCGACCCCGATCCCGGTCCCGCCGGGCTACACGATCACGACTGAGCAGGCGCGCCGCTACTTCGAGAACAGCAAGCGGCTGCCCGATGATCTGATCGCCGCGATCGATGCCGCCCAGGCGCGCCTCGAAGCGATGACCGGCCAGAAGCTGGGCGATCCGACCAACCCGCTGCTCGTCTCGGTTCGTTCTGGAGCCGCGGTCTCGATGCCGGGGATGATGGACACCATCCTCAACCTCGGCCTCAACGATCGGGTCGTCGAGGCCCTCGCCGCTCGGACCGGCGATCCGGCCTTCGCCTGGGACTCCTACCAGCGCTTCGTCGAGATGTACGCCGAGGTCGTCCTGGGAATCAACCGCGCCGAGCACTTCCGACCGCTTCGCGAGGGGATCCTCGCCGAGCGCGGGCTGCCGCCGGACGCGCCGCCGGGCACGGACGTCGCCCGTGAGCTCGTCGGTGCCTACAAGTCGGCCGTCGCGCGGATCACCGGCCAGGCGTTTCCGGACGATCCGCGCGCGCAATTGCTCGCGGCGGTCACCGCGGTGTTCGATTCGAGCTACAGCGATCGGGCGGCGACCTACCGTCAGATCCAGGGCATTGCCGCGACGGTGATCTCAGCGGTGAACGTCGTCACCATGG
>JBOGTX010000388.1:0-2505 GCA_050695695.1 Chloroflexota bacterium | reverse complement strand
GTGGTACTCCTTCTGGGCGAGCTTGTTGCCCGACAGGTGGATTTTCTCCGCGTTGACGACGACGACGAAGTCTCCAACGTCGAGGTGTTGGCTATAGATGGCCTTGTGCTTCCCTTTGAGAATCGTCGCGATGCGCGAGGCAAGCCGCCCAAGCTGTTGACCGGCGGCGTCGACGACGAACCATTGTCGTTCAATTTCGGCGAGTTTCGCCGTGTGCGTCTTCAACATCTGTCGAACGTTCCTTTCTAGTACTGGACGCGAGTGAGACACAAACCCTTCGCCGGCGCGGTTCGCCCGGCGCGTCGTCGGTCGCCGCTGGCCAGAATCTCTTCGACACCACCGGTCGGTAATCGACCGGATCCGACGAGCAGGAGAGTTCCGACCAGGTTCCGCACCATGCGCGGCAGAAAAGCGTTCGCCACCGCCTCGACCTGGACCCATTGATCCTCTCGCCAACAGTGAAGGCGAAAGAGCGTGCGCACCGTGCCCGATGGTCTCTCGGCCGAGCGGCTCGCCCCCGCGAAGGCGGCGAAATCGTGGCGACCGACGAGCAAGGCTGCCGCCCGATCCATCGCCCCGGCGTCCAGGAAGGCCCGCCAGGAATAAACGTACTGCCGTCCAATCGCCAGCCGTTGTGGCCCATTCCAGATGCGGTAGCGATAGGCCCGGCTCCTCGCGCTGAACCGCGCGTGGAAGCCGGGCGACGCGTCGGCCGCGCTCACGATCACCACGTCCTCGGGCAATTCGGCGTTCATCGCGCGCTGGAGCACCGATGCCTTCAACGGGCTTCGCGTCTCGAAGCTGATCACCTGACCGAGCGCGTGCACGCCGGAGTCGGTTCGCCCGGCGCCGGCCATCCGGGCGTCCTCACCGGTCACCTGACCGAGCGCGGCCTCGAGCACCCCCTGAACGGTCCGCCGTTCGACCTGAACCTGAAATCCGGCGAAGTCCGTCCCATCGTACTGAACGGTCATGCGGATCGTCCGCGCTGCTTCGTCGATCGACTCTACTCGACAAGCTCGATCCGGGCAATCTCCGCCGCGTCGCCGAGGCGAGTTCCCAGGTGAATCACGCGGGTATAGCCGCCCGGTCGCTCCGCGAAGCGCGGCCCGACGTTCTCGAACAGCTTCTTCACGATGATCGGATCGAACAGGCTGGCGGCGGCCATGCGCCGATGGTGGACGCTATCCGTCTTGCCCACCGTCACGAGCTTTTCCGCGATTGGCTGGATCGCCTTCGCCTTGGCCAGAGTTGTCGTAATGTGCTCATAGCGCAACAGGTCGGTGACCAAGTTCCGGTAGAGCGCTTTTCGGTGGCCGGTGTTGCGGCTTAGCTTCCGCCCGGCAACGCCGTGTCTCATCGCGCCTACTCCTCTTCCTCGTCGTAGTCGTCGCTTTCGTCAGCGTTCTCGAAGTCGTCGCCCTCGACCTCTTCGTCCGCCTCGTCTTCCTCATCCTCGAATTCTTGGGATTCGGCGGTGTCGGCGGTCGCGTCCTCGGCTTCCTCTTCCTCGCCCTCGTAGCCAAACTCACCCGAGGGTTGTTCGCCGAGCCGCGAATGCTCGAGCAATCCGTGCGCGGCCAGTCGCTCGCGGAGCTCGTCGAGCGACTTGTGGCCGAAGTTGCGGACACCGAGCAGGTCGTCCTCGGACATTTCCAGGACTTGCCCGACCTTGGTGATCCCGGCGCGCTTCAGGCAGTTGTAGGCTCGGACGGAAAGGTTCAAGTCTTCGATCGGCATCTCGTAGAGGCGCTGTGGAATGGCGACCGTGCCCGCCGCGACCTTTTCGGTCCGTCCCAACTGCTTGCTCACGAGCTCGCTGAACAAAGACAGGTGGCGAACGAGCAGATTGGCGGCCTGGGACATCGCGTCATCCGGGAGAATCGTGCCATCGGTCCAGACGTCGACAACCAGACGCTCGTAATCGGTGACCTGACCGACTCGGGTATTCTCGACCGTGAAGTTGACCTTCCGAATGGGCGTGAAGATCGCATCGACCGGAACGACCCCGATTGGTAGCCCCTCGCGGTGATCTCCCGCCTGATACCCCTTGCCGCGTTCGACGGTCATTTCCATACTGAAGTGCGCGTCGGTCGAGTCCAGGGTCGCGATCGGCAGCTCGGGATTGACAATCTCGACGTCCGGCGACGTGATGATGTCGGCGGCGGTCACCTGACCGGCGCCCCGTGCTTCGATGCGCAATTGGACCGGCCGGTCGGTGAAGCTGCGAACGCGCAACTGCTTCACATTCAGAATCAGCTCGGTCGTGTCTTCCTTGACGTAGGGGATATCCGAGAACTCGTGGTACACGTTGTCGATCCGAATCGACGTGACCGCCGCGCCAGGAAGGGAAGACAGCAAAACGCGCCGGAGCGCGTTTCCCAGGGTCGTGCCGAATCCGGGCTCCAAAGGCTCGATCTGATACCGGCCGTAAGTCGGAGTCGTCTCACGCGCCTCCACTTTCGGCATCATAATGTCAATCAATTCTAGTCACCCCTCCATGTC
>JBOGTX010000387.1:0-1774 GCA_050695695.1 Chloroflexota bacterium | reverse complement strand
TCCCTGGATCTACGAAGTCACGGTGCCCTACGTCTACACTGGGATCGTCGAAGAGGATGAAATCCTCATGGAGGTCCATCCCTACGCGGCGCTGAGCCACCTGTCTGCCCTGGTCTTCCATGACCTGACCGACGAGCTACCCAAGACGATCACAGCCGTTATGCCTTCGACGGGGCGTGCCGACTTACTTCCACCCGGAACGGAGACGCTGGACTGGGAAAGTTTGGCGCTCGTGACCGGTCAACCGGTTTCTCGCATCCTGGATCAGCCGATCCACTGGACCCGCACCGATCCGTCACGCTACTTCGGACTCCAGGAGTACGAACCGCGCGGGTACCCGGTCCGGGTCACGACCCTCGAACGGGCGTTGTTGGACTGTCTCCAACGACCGGAGTTGTGCGGAGGGGTCGAAAACAGCCTACGTGCCTGGGTTCGCGCCCGCGACTTACTCGATTTTGACCGAATGATCGACTACATTGACCGGCTCGATATTGCCATCCTGCGCCAGCGCACCGGCTTCGTTCTGGAAGAGCTCGGCTTGTCGCATCCGATTCTCGGAACGTGGCGGCAATCGGCGCATCGTGGGGGATCGAGTAGGCTCGTCGGCTCCGCGCCGTACTCCGCCACCTACAGCGACCGCTGGAACCTTTCCCTCAACGGGCCTATTGCCGTGCTACGTGAGAGAAGCTAGAATCCTTCGCTTAGCAGACCGGTTGCAGTGCTGCGTGAGCGTGTGGAATGAAGTCTCTCTATCCGGTATCATTCGACTCACTACAGACGTGGGCAGCCGAGAACAACATCCCGCCGAGCGAAGCAGGAGTCCGCTTCGCGCAGTACGCTATCCTGCGCGCGATTGCCAGCTCGCGCATCCTGAACGCTCTCCTGGTCTTCAAGGGGGGCAATGCCCTGGATTTTGTCTGGCAGGCCAACCGCAGCACGCGAGATCTGGACTTCTCGATGGACATGGTCGAGGAATTCACAAGCCCGCCGATCGATACCCTACGCGAGCTCCTGCCCCCGGTGCTGCGGACCTCCACTCAGCTCCTGGGAGTGATGCTCCACATCCATAGAATCGAGCAGCAACCACCCGGACCAGATAAGACCTTTATCACCTACCAGATACCAATAGGCTACGCGTTACCGGGCGAAACGAAGCTCCGCGCACGGATGGAGGAGGGGCGTGCGAGCACGAAATTGATTCCGGTCGATGTCAGCCTGAACGAGCCGATCTGCGCGGACGAGCAAGTCAGCATCGACGCGAATCACCGATTGAGGGTCAGCACCATCGAAGATATTGTGGCCGAAAAGTTACGTGCCCTCCTCCAGCAACCCATTCGCAACCGAACCCGACGGCAAGATCTACTCGACATCTCCGTTATCCTTCGAACGCGCCCGGATTTGGACCGAAGACGTGTCGAGAAATTTCTCATTGAGAAAGCGCGGGCACGGAATGTCCCGGTTTCACGCGCAGCTTTCCGTAGTCCAGCGGTTGCCGAGCGGGCACGCCAGGACTACGCGGAGTTAGCAGGGATGACCCGGGTGATCTTTGTACCGTTCGATGACGCATTACAAGCCCTCTACGCACTTGTCGAGGAGCTCGATATTCCCGACGAGGGCGAATTCTAAGTGAAAATCCCTTACGTCATCGACAACCAGACCTTTCGCCTGGCCGACGGCGCCAGCGTGGGGTTGCGACCGCGAGCCGCCTCGGCGCTGGTCGGCGAGCTGGGCGCCGCGCCGTATTCCCAGACGAGCTGATTGACCTGCTGGACGC
>JBOGTX010000386.1:0-1908 GCA_050695695.1 Chloroflexota bacterium | reverse complement strand
TTTCCAATGGAGAGGGGGCGAGGGGGTGAGGCCGCGCTCCGCCAGCACCTGCCGAACGAAAAGGTATGCCCCTAACGACGCGATCAGAATCGCGGTGTCTTCGCGGGTCGCCGTCGCCAGGAGCGCGGCGGCGAAGCCGAGCCAGGGGCGCTCGACGGCGATGAGATAGAGCGCAACGAAGATCAGCAGCGGCGCCAACGAGACGACGTGGAAGTCCGAGAGCGCCGGGGCGGCGATCGAGGGCGAGAGCAGGTAGGCAAGGCCAAACGCGATCGGGGCAATCGGGTGCTGCACGCGGCGACGAGCGAGCGCCGCCGCGCCGATCGCCCCGGCCCCCAGCGCGGCTGCCTGGAGGATGAGCAGGAGTCGCGGATCCGGCCAGATCGCGAACAGCGGCGCGACGAGCAGGAGAACCGGCTCGACGTGGAACGCCAGCAGCGAGTGCGGCTTGCGCAGGTGACTGACGTCGAGGGTCCCTTCCGGGCTGAATGGCACGCCATCCACGGTGGTAAAGACGAATGGCTCGCCGTGGACGGTGCTCCAGAGGGTCTGGGTGACGTAGCCCAGATCGAACGCGTTGGACTCGAAGGCGTCGTGGCGGTCGATCGCGAGGAACGAAAACGCGATTGCCCAGAGCGCCGCGGCGACGATGACGACCCGCACGGCAGCCGTTCAGCCCGGCGTCGACGATGATGCCGAGGCATCGCACTCGGCGATCAGCTGCCGCGCGGCGATCCGCACCGCCTCGTCCGAGGAGTGCGACGCGGTCCAGCCAAGGCGACGCAGCTTTTCGACATCCATGCGGAGAACCGGGGCATCGCCCGGCCAGCCGCGCCGGCCGCCGGTGAAGCGAATCCGAGCGCCGTCTAGCCCCATTTCCTCGATCGCGATCCGGGCGATGTCGCGCACCCGCGTCACCGTGTCGGTCCCAAGATTGAAGACGTCCGATGGGCGCTCGGCAGTCAGCGGGATTCGCCGAAAGGCGTAGAGCATGCCGTCGACGCACTCGTCGACCAGCAGGTACGGCTTCACCTGATTCCCGTCGCCCAGGACTTCCAGCTCGGATGGATTCTGCCGGAGCTTCTGGATGAAATCGTAGACGACCCCATGGTCGGTGCCTCGGCCGATGACGTTGGCGAAGCGAAAAATCCACGCCCGCAGCCCGAAGAGGTGGCAGTAGGCGCTGACGAACGCTTCGCCGCCGAGCTTCCCGGCGGCGTAGAGCGAGACTGGAAGCAACGGCCCGGCCGTCTCCGGCATCGCCGCGGCCGCGACGTCGCCGTAGACGACGCCCGACGACGCGAAAAGCAGGTCACGGATACCGTTCTGGCGCATCGCCTCGAGAACCTGACAGGTGCCGACGACGCAGTGCACCAAATCCAAGTCGACCGCGCGGGTTCCGGCCCGAATGTCGGTGTTCGCGGCCAGATGCCAGACGACCTGGTGCTCTCGCATCGCGGCGATCAACCCGGTCGGATCCAGCAGGTCTCCCTTGACGAATCGGCAGTCGCCGGTCTCGAGCGCGGGCTCGATCCCTTTCAAGCTACCCCGCGACAGGTTGTCGTAGACGGTGACCTGGTATCCCTCGGCGAGCAGGCGGTTCACGACGTGGCTGCCGATGAAGCCGGCGCCGCCGGTGACGAAGGCGCGCGGTCGAGTTGGGGTATTCATCAACCCTCTCCCAAAGGGAAAGGGAATTGGGCGGTCGGCCGGTCGGATGAGAGCAATCCCCCGTTGACCGCTTCGGAAGCGTGACGAGACGCGCCCCGCTGCACTGCCCGGGCGATGGCTTCCCGGGTGCGCGCGAGGGTTTCGCACGGAACGTCTTCTAGCCGCGCCGCGAGCTCGATCAGGTCGCTTCGGGTGTCGACGTCGAACCCGCTCGGCCCGAGGCCGACGCTCAGGCTC
>JBOGTX010000385.1:0-8165 GCA_050695695.1 Chloroflexota bacterium | reverse complement strand
ATAGTCGTTCGGCCGTGGCACCAGGATCAGGTCCGGTTGGAACTCGCGGATGATCCGGATGACCTGGCGACGGTTCGCCAGCGTTGGCTCCAGCTCGCCATCGTGATTATCCAGCACCTGATACTCCGCCAGTCCAAGCGTTCGGGCAACTGCTCGCGTCTCCCCGAGGCGACGGCGGGCTAGCTCGATGCCGCCAATCGCGTGGTGGCCGGCGTCGCCATTCGTCAGCGAGACGAACTTGACCCGGTGGCCGCCCTGGCCATACAGCGTGGCCACGCCGCCCGCCGAAAAGTCGCAGTCGTCCGGGTGCGCGCCGAAGACGAGAACCTGAAGCGAAGGCGAGCCATTCATCAGTCCCCCTGGATCATAAGATCGTCTGCAGAGATGATTCTACACCACGCTGATTATCCGGGTAGAATGCGGAATCGTCGGGAGGCAGGCGGCCTGGGAGCGAGGCCGTCAACGATTTTGCGTTAACCCTGACCATCCCCGGCCGTTGCCTGATATTCGCTTCGCGATAATCGAACTAATTAGTTCTAACCAATAGTATGCAATGATAACAATATGTGCTACTATTTGTTTGATGATCAAATGTATCGCGTCCGCGCGAGCTGACCGGATGTCGCTCGGCCCGAGCCGGGCCCTGGGCATTCCGGAACTGGCAATCCTCCGGCTTTGTCGTCGGGAGAGAGATTTGAGGAAGGATCGACGATGCGACCGTTACTACGCCTCTTTCGGTTCGTTCGGCCCTACTGGTGGCTCACCGCGGCCGATATCGTCCTGATCCTCGCGCTCTCGACCGCGCGGGTCGGACCGGCCTGGTTCATCAAGCTTGCGATCGATCAGGCGGTGCCCCAGCGTAACCTCCACCTCCTCGCCCTCTTCTCGGTCGGCCTGGTTATCGCGTCGCTCTTGACCAACGGCTTCACCGCGATCGAGACCTACCTCGAGCAGTACGTCGGCCAGCGGGTGATCTTCGACCTGCGCAACATCCTCTATGCGCACCTCCAGTCTCAGTCGATGAGCTTCTACGACCACAACCAGACCGGCCAGCTGATGTCCCGCGTCACCAACGACGTCTCCCAGGTCCAGTTTTTCATTACCCAGGGCGTTGGCCGCCTCGTCAACATGTTCGTGACCCTCGCGATGAACTTCGTGATCCTCTTCTTCATCGATCCCGTCCTCACCCTGATCGTGTTCTTGATGATGCCCGGCATCTACTTCTACCAGAAGAAGGCGATGCGGATCATGCCGATGTTTCGGTACATTCAACGGCGGATGGCGGACCTGAACATCGTGATCCAGGAGAACGTGGCGGGGATCAAGCTGATCCAGGCTTATGGCCGCGAGCCCCACGAGGCCAAGCGCTTCGACGAGGTGAACCACGACATTCGCTCCACCCGTCTGGCCACCAGCATCAATATGGCGGTGGTGAATCCGGGCCAGGAATTCGTGACGATGGTCGCGACGGTCTTGATCCTGACGGTGGGGGCGTATCGGGTGATCCACGGCGATCTCACCATCGGCAGCCTGGTCGCCTTCCAGTCCTACACCCTCCTGATGCTCCAGCCGATCCGCTGGCTCGCCCAGGTCAACCAGATGGCCCAACAGGCCCTCGCCGCCGGCGAACGCATCTTCGAGATCCTCGATACCCCCCAGGACGTCACCGAGAAGCCCGATGCCCGGGTCCTCGCTCAGGTCCAGGGCGCGATCGCCTTCGACCACGTCTCCTTCGCCTACGGCCAAAACCGCCCCCTCCTGCGCGACGTCTCCTTCCGGGTCGCCCCGGGCCAGACCGTCGCCCTGGTCGGTCCCTCCGGCTCGGGCAAGTCGACCCTGACCAACCTGATCCCCCGCTTCTACGATGTGACCGGTGGCCAGGTGGCGATCGACGGGATCGACGTGCGCGACCTGGCACTCGAATCGCTGCGCAGCCAGATCGGGATGGTCCTCCAGGAGCCCTTCCTCTTCAACCTGACGATCCGCGAGAACATCTGCTACGGACGGGCGAACGCCAGTGAGGCCGAGGTGATCGCCGCCGCCAGGGCCGCCTGCGCTCACGACTTCATCAGTGAGTTCCCCTTAGGCTACGAGACCGAGATCGGCGAGCGGGGCACCCGCCTCTCGGGCGGCCAGCGCCAGCGCCTCTCGATTGCCCGGGCGATCCTGGTCAACCCCCGCATCCTGATCCTCGATGAAGCGACCAGCAGCGTCGATACCCGCACCGACTACCTGATCCAACAGGCGCTCGATGCCCTGATGCGCGATCGGACGACCCTGGTGATCGCCCATCGGCTCTCGACGGTCCAGCGGGCCGATCAGATTCTCTTGCTGGCCGAGGGACGGATCGTGGCCCGGGGGACCCACCACGAGCTCTTGGCCCATAACCCGATCTACCAGCAGCTTTACGAGATTCAGTTCCAATTGCAACGCAAGGGCACCGTCGAGACGGTGGCCGAGGTGGTGAGCTGATGCGCTGGATGGGTGGCGGCGCCAACGCGGTCTGGGCCCAGGAGAAGCCGCACCTGGAAACCAGCATGGGCGAGATCCTGGGACGGCTGGGGGAGACGGTCGCCGGGCAGAAGCGCCAGGTGCTGATCGCGATCTGCACGATCATCCTCTCCTCGGCATTGCAGATGATTCCGCCCGAGGCGACCCGTTACGTGATCGACACGCTGATCCCCACCGCCAACGTCCGGGTCATCATCGCGCTGGCGATCGCGCTGGTGATGCTCTACCTGGCCCGCTACGGCCTGCTCTACATCAGCCGCTACGCGGTGGCGCTGGCCTCCCAGCAGTTGGTCTACGAGATGGCGCAGCACCTCTTCGAGAACGTCCAGCGGCTCTCCTTGCGCTTCTACGAGCGCAACGGGACCGGGGACATCATCTCGCGGGCGACCAGCGACGTCCAGGTGATCCAGCAGGCGCTGACCGGCGGCACGGTCAACGGGATCGTCGGCCTGGTGAACATGGTGGCCTACGCCCTGGTGATGCTGGCCCTGGACTGGAAGCTGGCCCTGCTGGTGTTCGCGACCTTGCCGTTGATGGCGGTGGCCAGCTACGTCAGCTCGGAGATGCTCCGCGAGCGCTTCCTGACGGTGCGCCGGACGATGTCGACGGTGAATGGCGTGTTGGCCGAGAACATCACCGGGGTGCGGGTGGCCAAGGCGTTCGCCCAGGAAGGCGCCTCGACCGAGCGCTTCACCCACCGCAACCGCGAGAACCTTGACGCGAACATGTCGACCGCGACGGTCCAGGCGGTCTCGACCCCGGTGATTCAGACGGTGAGCGCGCTGGGGATGGTGCTGGTGCTCTGGTTTGGGGGCTCCTGGACGATGAGCGGCCAGATGAGCCTGGGGACGCTGGTTGCCTTCGCCTCCTACATCGTGGCCTTCTACCAGCCGGTGGCCGACCTGATCCAGATCAACAACACCCTCCAGCAGGCCCTGGCGGCGGCCGAGCGCATCTTCCAGTTCTTCGACGAGCGCCCCGAGGTGGTCGAGAAGCCGGGGGCGATCGACCTGGAAGGGGCACGCGGTGAGGTGCGCTACGAGCACGTGTGGTTCGCCTACGAGGAGGGCAAGCCGGTCTTGCAGGACGCTCAGATCGTGGCGCGCCCCGGCGAGATCGTGGCGTTGGTGGGTCACACCGGCTCGGGCAAGACAACGACGATCAACCTGCTGCCCCGCTTCTATGACCCGAACAGCGGACGGATCACGATTGATGGCCAGGACATCCGCGACTTGACGATCAAGTCGCTGCGGGAAACGATCGCGGTGGTGCTCCAGGAGACCTTCCTGTTCTCGGGGACGATCCGCGACAACATCGCCTACGGACGCCTGGGGGCGAGCGAGGAGGACATCGAGGCGGCGGCCCGGGAAGCCTACGCCCACGACTTCATCATGGCGTTGCCCGGCGGCTACGACTGGGAGGTGGGCGAAGGCGGGGCGATGCTCAGTCGAGGCCAGCGCCAACGCATCTCCCTGGCCCGGGCGATCCTGCGCGACCCGAAGATCTTGATCCTCGACGAGGCGACCTCGGACGTGGACACCGAGACCGAGATGTACATCCAGCGGGCGTTAGACCGGGTGATGCGGGGACGGACGGTGTTCGTGATCGCCCATCGCCTCTCGACGATTCGCAACGCCGACCAGATCCTGGTGCTCGATCACGGGGTGATCGTCGAGCGTGGCAGCCACGAGACGCTGCTCGCCCAGGGCGGCTACTACCGCCAACTCTACGATATCCAGTTCGCCGACGCCGGACACGCCCCGGTTCGCAATGGCCGGGCGGATGGAGCCACGGAACCCAGCCTGACCGGCTAAAGCTCTATTCCACTGCCCCGAGGAAGAAGCTCACCAGCAGGACGGCCAGGACGAACAGAGTGACCAGGGTGTAGATGACGTCCTCTTCGACGAGGAACGCGATCACCGAGACGGCGACCCGCATGACCGGCGTCGCGATCAAGAGCATCAGCCCGAAGTCGATGACTGCCTTCGGCTGGAGCTGAAGCAGATCGGAGATGACCTGACCGGGGCTATGGGGATTGGGCGCGCCGACCAGGCGGACGGTGGCCGCCTGACCACCCTGGATGAACAGCATCACCGAGCCGATCAAGATGATGACGAAGCTGAGCAGCACGCCGTAGCGCAAGACGTTGCTGACGATGAACTCGATGTGGGCGGACTTCGAGGGCGGCTCTTCACCGATCACCACTTGATTCGGTTCGGGCGATCCGCCGGGGCCACTCACGACATTCCCTCTCTTTTCACGGGAACTGGATTCCCAGGCCTTTGCCGAGCATCTCGACGCAGATCACCACCAGGACGACCACGAAGATCTGGCGAATCACCGATCCCCGGAGCCCGATCAAAAGCCGGGTGCCAGACGTCGCGCCAATCAGCACCCCCATCGCGACCGGCGCCGCGATCAGCGCCTGAATGTCGCCGCGCTCGAAGTAGATCCCGGCGCTCGCCGCGGCGGTCACCCCGATCATGAAGTTACTGGTCGCGCTCGAGACCTTCATCGGCAGGTGCATCGCCAGATCCATCGCCGGAACCTTCAGCGCGCCACTGCCGATGCCCAGCAGCCCGGAGACCACCCCCGCGATGTACATCAGCCCGAGCGCCGGCACGACCCCGGTGACCCGGTAGTGGACGTTCTGCTTGAGCGCGGCGTCGTAGTATTGGCCGTGCATCCGCAGGCTCGTCGCGAGCTTGCTGTCCGGCACGTCGGTCGGAATCTCCTGATTGCGCTTGCGGAACATCATAAAGCCGGAATAGGCCAGGATGGCGCCAAAGATGATGTAGAGCGCCCGCCCGGAGATCAGGCCACCAACGTAGGCGCCGGAGATCGCGCCGGTCGTCGTCGCCATCTCGAGGAACATGCCGATGCGCAGGTTGGTGATGCGATCGCGCACGTAGGTGGCCGCCGCGCCACTCGAGGTGGCGATGACCGAGACGATGCTGGCGCCGATCGCGTAGCGGATATCGACCCCGAGGGCGAGGGTGAGGACCGGCACCATGATCACTCCACCGCCGAGTCCGAGCATCGCGCCGAGAACACCCGCGAAGACCGCGCACACGAAGGTAATCAGGAAGAACTCGAGTGGAGGCAACGGCTAACTCCGGCAAGAAGGTGCGGCCGAGGCAAAATTCACATCCGACAGTATGATAGACGGTTTGGGACTGGGTAGCAAATGGGAAGGGGTGCGTCAGCCCCGAGCCCGGTACCTCTCGATCGCCTCCGCGCTCACCTCGACCCCGAGCCCCGGTCCTTTCGGGACGCGGATCGTCCCATCGGGCTGGAGGGTTGGCGCGCCGATCAGCAGGTCGGCGTTGAGGGGCTGGCGAGGGAGAGTCGTGACTTCCAGCGGCGGCGGGACCGAGACCATGCTTTGCGCCTGCCAGGCGGGGAGGGTGGACAGGAAGTGCAGGCTGGCGACCTGGGTCAGGGCGCTGTCCCAGACGTGGCAGGTGAAGGACGCGCCAAACGCGGTGGCCAGCTTCTCCAGGTGGGGGATCACCGTCAAGCCACCCGAGCCGACCACGTCGGGCTGGTAGAGGTCGACCGCGCGGGCGCCCAGGATCGGCCCAATCTCGGCGGGGTCGCCGATCGCTTCGTAGCCCGAGACGGCGATGTCGAGGGTCTGGCACAGGTGGGCGTAACCCGCGACGTCGGGATTGGGGATCGGCTCCTCGAACCAGGCGTAGTCGAGCTCTTCGAGCACCCTCCCCACTTTGACCGCCATGGGCACGGTGTAGCACTGGTTCGCGTCGGCGACGAGGTCCATGCCATCACCGGCCACCTCGCGCGCCAGCCGCAGGTAACCGAGGTCCTCCTTGAGCGGCCGCCCGCCAATCTTCAGCTTGAGCGCCTTGAAGCCGCGCGCCCTGGCGTCGCGCACCGCCGCGGCCAGCTCGTCGCTCAGGTCCGGAGCGGGCGTGTAGTTGTGGAGCGAGGCGTAGGCCGGCACCGCGTCGCGCAGCGATCCACCCAGAAGCTGGGCAACCGACATGCCATTCAGCCGCCCCTTGACGTCCCAGAGCGCGACGTCGATCGCGCCGACGCTCCGACGGTCGCCCCGGCTCGCCTGGAACATCCGGTGCCAGAGGCGGCCGGTCTCGCGCGGATCCTCGCCCAGGAGCAATGGAGTCAGGACGTCGCGGATCACCTCCGGTCGGCCGCCCTGGCCCCAGCCGTGGGCGTCGTCGTCGGTCGTGACCTTGACGATGGTCGTCGCGCGCGGCGCGCTGATGCCGCGCCCATCACCACGGGGCACGTCGAGCGTGTAGGCGAGGGGAAAGACCTCGACTCGGGCGATCTTCACGGTGTGGGGGTCTCCTTCCAACGGCTATTCCCGGGGCCGGATCGGCCCTGGCGGGCACGGCGCATGCCAGGGCCGATCCGGCTTGCGGTCAGGAATACTGGTCGTAGACGGACTTGGCATCCTGATAGAACTGATTGTAAGCATCCTTGGGCGATAGCTTCTTCACCGCCAGATTCTGCATCATCTCGCCGATGAGGAAACGGGTCGTGAAAGTCGCGTAGCCGGCCTGAGGTGACGCCGCGTAGGCCATGATCCGCCCGGTTTTGGCGATATCCTTCACGCCCTGGTAAACCTGGTTGTCCCAGACTTTGTCGTCGAGCATTCCCTGGTACATCGGGGTGAAGCGCGGCGCCAGGGTCCGAATGCGATCGGCATAGTGGGTGGGATCGATAAACCAGTCCATCGCCTGGAGCGCGTTATCCTGTTGCGGGGTCTTCTTCCAGACGGTCACGCCCCAAACGTCTACCTGGCCAAACGAGCCGGACGGGCCCTTGGGATAGTTGTTCAGGCTGGTCACCTTGGCGATCTCGGGCTTGTGCTGCTGGAGCCAGCCGTAGATGCTCAGGGCGTTGGAGGTCCAGGCAATCTGCTCGCCCTGGTAGGCGTTGTTGTTTCCCCCGTTATCCCACTGGACCACCGCGGGTGGAATCATCTTGTCGTCGAAGTACATCTTCTGCGCCAGATCCAGGACAGCCAGGGCGGCATCGTCGTTCGGCTTCAAGCCGAAGGTGCCATCCTCGTTCTGCAGCTTGCCGCCAAACGTCCAGAGCGTGCCGATGAAGTGATTGTTCGCGTCGTCGATCTTGCCCATGGTCCAGCCGTAGGCGTACAGCTTGGGGGCGTTGGTGATCGCCTTGCCAACCTGCCGCTGGGCATCCCAGGTATCGGGCCACTTGCCGTTATTCTGCTTATCCAGGATATCCTGTCGCGCGTGGAACGGCCAGGTGTTGACCGCCAGCGGAACGGCGTAGGTGTGGCCGTTCTGTCCGATCGTCGCGGTGACGTACGGGAAGAATCCGCCCTGCTGACCCTGATATTTGTTGATCAGCTGGGTGACGTCGAGCGCCTGGCCCTGAGCGTTCCAATACTGACACTGGTAGTCGTAGGACTGCCAGACGTCCGGAGGGGTACCGGCCTGGATCGACGCGTTGAGCTGATCGGACCAGGACCCGCTCTTGGCCACGAAGTTGACTGGGATGTTGGTCTTCTTCGTGAAGTCGGCCATTTGCTGCTTCAGGGTATCGGTCGTGCCGGCCAGGTAGTCGATGCCGTACCAGATCGTGACCGGTTTGGACGCGCCGGATCCCGACGCCGCCTGAGCGGCGGGCGCCTGGGT
>JBOGTX010000384.1:0-5574 GCA_050695695.1 Chloroflexota bacterium | reverse complement strand
CCCGCGCCGGGGAGGGATCGAGGGAGAGGTCGCTCCGGATCCCCTCCCCCAGCCCTTTTACCGCCCCCCGCCCGATGCGGCGCTCAGGCTCTTCGCCGTGGCAGCGCTGACGTTGCTTCTGCTCGTCGGCTGCGCCGCGAGCGGATCTCCACCGCCCACACCGCGGCCAGCCAGTCCGGAAACGGAAGTCTCGCTGGCCGTGACGCCCCCCGGGACGGTCCCCCACGTCAGCCACGTCTTCGTGATCGTGATGGAGAACCACGAGTATGGCGAGATCGTCGGCTCATCCGAGGCGCCGTACTTCAACCAGTTGGCGAACACCTACGGCCTTGCCAATCGCTATTACGCGATTCGCCATCCGAGCCTACCGAACTACCTGGCGTTGATGTCCGGCTCGACCCAGGGTATGACCGACGATTGTGGCACCTGCTCGGTCGACGCGCCGAATCTCGTGGATCAATTGGAGGCCCACGGAAAGACCTGGGGGGCGTACCTGGAAGACTTGCCCGCGCCGTGCTTCAACGGCGCTTCGGCCGGCGGTCCCCTGGCGCTGGTCGGACGCGGGACGTACGTCCGTCGGCACAATCCATTCATGTACTTTGCCAACATCCGAGACAACCCGGCGCGCTGCGATCGGGTCGTTCCTCTGGACCGGTTTTCGGAAGACCTGAGTCACGATCGGCTTCCCGATTTCGTCTGGATCACGCCGAATCTGCGGCACGACATGCACAGCGCGTCGATTCGCGCCGGCGACGATTGGCTGGCGTCGTTCGTTCCGAAGATTCTCGATTCGTCGGCCTGGCGGAATGGTGGCGTGCTCTTCATCACCTGGGACGAAGGGACGACCGACGCGGGGTGCTGTGGCAACGCGGCCGGCGGGCGCGTTGCCACGCTGGTGATCGCGCCGAACAGCAAGCCTGGCTACCGCTCGGAAACCCCTTACACCCACTATAGCCTGTTGAGGACAGTCGAAGACGCCTGGCAGCTCGGGCACCTGGGGCACGCCGGGGACCCGACGACGAATCCAATGGCTGATTTTTTCCGTTGAGTCGCTTAACCGATCTCAATGGGTTGCGGTTTGGCCGAGGACGCGACGTGCTCGCTCGGAAGGGGCGACGCGATAACCTGGCGTTCTTCGTGACGATGGAGGTGATACTCGATCTTGCGGACCAGTTGATAGGGGTCGAAAGGCTTGGTCACGAAGTCGTCCACGCCGGCCCGGGCGGTATCTTCGGCCTCCTCGAAGGCAAGGGCGGTCACGACGAGGACCGGCAGGTTCGGGGCAAATCGCTTGAAGAGTTCGACCAGGCGAAATCCCGACACGGTGGGAAGGTTCAAGTCGACCGTGACGAGCGCCGGTCGCTCGTCATCGAATGCCTGGAGCGCGGCGAGTCCGTCCTGGACGACGGTCACCGGGTATCCTGCGGCGAACAGGTTCCACTGCAGGATCTCCGCGACCTGAGGGTCATCTTCGACCACGAGGATCCGCTCACTCTTGAGCATCCTCTACCTCCTTTGCGCGCGTGATTAAGACGGCGTCGTTGCCGTCGGGGTGCGCTCCATCAATCGCTGGCGTCGCGCGATCAATTGCTGCCGACGGTAGTCTCGCATCGATGCGTCGAAGACGTCCAGCAGGATCTTCACGCTGGCGACCAGATTCTCGGGGTAGAACGGCTTGGTGAAGTATTCGACCGCTCCCTGTCCAAGGCCACGCAGAACGTCCTGATCGTCGCCCTTGCAGGTCAGCATGATGACCGGTCGCCCGGCGGTGACCGAATCCTTTTCCAGCGCCTCGAGAACTTGCCAGCCGTCGAGCTCGGGCATCAAGACGTCCAGAATGATCAGATCCGGCTGGAGATCGCGCGCCGCGACCAGACCGGCCGCGCCATCGGACGCGATGGCGACCCGGTAGCCGGCGCCTTCGAGGTTGACCTGAACGATTTCGCAGATGTCCGGGTCGTCGTCGACGACCAGTATCGTGTGGCGCATCGATTACCCCTCCCGCGGGAGACTGACGTAAAACGTACTTCCTCGGCCCGATTGGCTCTCGACCCAGATCGAGCCGTGATGGGCTTCGACGATGCTCTTGCAGATGAAGAGTCCGAGCCCGGTGCCGGGCACCCGCTTGATGGTCGGCGCGTCTCCCCGATAGAACTTGTCGAAGACGAAGCGAATCTGACTCGACGGAATGCCAATGCCGTGATCCCGCACCGAAAGGAGCGCCAGGTCCCCCGGATTCTCGCCGCGACCGACCGGAGCATCCGCCAGCAGCGGCCCGGGCGCGACCCGAAGCTCCACCAGAACCTCGCCCCCGTCGGGCGAGTATTTGATCGCGTTGGTAATCAGATTGATCAAGATCTGTTCGATCTGATCGCGATCGAGGCGCGCGGTGACCCCCTCGGGAGGGACGACGTAGCGCAGCCCGTGCGCTCCGGCCGACGTCCGCATGCCCCCGACCACCTTGTGAACGATGTCGGCCAGATCCACGCTTTGCAGATTGAGCTTGAAGCGCCCCGACTCGAATCGGGAGGCCGCGAGCAGGTGGTCGATCAGCCGCGTCAGTCGGTCCGATGCATCGTTAATGCCACGCAGGAAGCGGGTTTGCCGCTCGGCGTCGAAGTGGAGGGATGGATTGAGCAGGGTCGCGGCGTAGCCTTTGATCACCGCCAGCGGGGTACGCAGCTCGTGGCTGACCATCGACATGAAGTCCGACTTGAGGCGCTCGACCTCCTTCTGCCGGCTGATGTCCCGCACCACGGCCAGCGCGAACGGGCCCTCGCCGTTGCTGGCGGCGACGTACGCGTAGCTGGCGGCGACGTGCCGTCGATTGCCGGAGCGATTCACGATGATTGCCTCGACCACTTCTTCGCGGGTCGCGGCCTCGGCCAGGACGCGCCGGGTCGCATCGCTCAGGGTCGGCGGATCGTTCGACTCGCCCGGGAACGGCTCACCGCAATCGTGGCCGAGGGCTTCGCCGGTGGACCAGCCGGTCAGCATTTCGGCCGCCGGATTGAACGCGACGATCCGCCCATCGCGATCGACCATGTAAATCGCGTCGGTCGAGTGTTGAAAGATGACGTCGAGCCGCTTCTTTTCGAGCTGAAGGCTGGTGTAAAGGTCGGCGTTGCGTCGGGCCGCCTCGGAAAGCTCCTCGACCTGACGGTGCCGGCGCGCGAAAAGTCGCGCGTTGTCGATGGCGATCGCGGCCTGGGCGCCGAATGAGGCGAGCAGATCGATCTCGGCCGGCGAGAAGCGCTTCGGGAGGGCGTGAAAGACGCCGAGGGTCCCGATGATTTCTCCCCGAAGATAGAGCGGCACGCCCGCGTAGGTCCGGAGCGATTCCTTCGGGCCGAAGCCGTTGCCGCTGACGAAGTGCTCGCGCAGGTCGGCGACGTACAACGGCTCCCCTCGATCGATGACCTCGGCGACCAACCCGGTCAAAGGCGCCAGGCCAGGTCCGTAGCAGTCCGGCGCGTTGATTGGCACCCATTGGGTCGTTCCGGGCGTCCCATCGCCTGGCCTGTCGCTTGGACTGAGGGTCAGGACGCCCACCGTCGCCCGCAGCATCTCGGTGGCGAGATCGACGACGAGGCGCAGGGTATCGGCCAGATCCAGTCCGGTCGCGAGCGCGTCGCCGATCCGGCGGAACGACGCGAGGAGCTCGTGCCGCGAGCGCCGACTCTCCTCGTAAAGCTGCGCGTTTTCGATCGCCACCGCCGCTTGACTGGCGATCGCCTGGATGATCGCGACTTCCTGCGGCGAATACCAGTAGGGACGACTGATGTGGTTCAGAAACAGGGTGCCGATGACCCGCCCCTTGCTGGCCAGCGGGACCACGAGGATCGACTTGTCGCCGAAGAAGTCGACTGCCTTCTTGTCGGTCCGAGGATCGCTCGCCGCGTCGAGGACGATCACCGGCTGCCCGGTCGTGATCGCTTCCTGGGAAAGCCGCTCGTCTTTGATCGCCAGGATCTTGCGCTTCCAACGGACCGCGAAGCTGGGATCGATGCCGTAGATCGCGGCGGGTAACAAGAGGTCACGGGTGCCGTCGAGGAGCCAGAGGCTGCACCGGTCGGCGCCGGTCAATCGCGCGGTCTTTTCGGCGACGCGCTCCAGGACTTCGTGCAGGTCGAGCGTCGAACCCGCGGCCTGGGCGACTTCGAGAAGAACCGCGGACTCGTCCGCGCGGAGTCGGACCGGAGCCGCGGAAGACAATTCGGCGTTCGTTGGCACAATCATCGCCTTACCCGGCCCACCGGCGCTGGTAGGCCCCACACGTCCGTCGGGACGTGCCAATTCAGACAACGTCGTGGATGACAAAGACCAACGATCGGCGTTTGGTCAGAGGCGCGAAGAGGGCCACATTCGGCGCCAAGCATCGCTTTGGCGCTCCCCGACTCGGACCGTCGTCTGGCCCTCCGGAGTCCGGTTGCCAGGGATGCCCGGATTATACAACCGGCCGGGGGCGAGCGCAAGCTGGCTGACCTCCAAATTCCGACTTACTTTCTTTCGTCCGGTCGCCCGACCCGTCGGACGCGTCCGGTAGAGCCATCGACGACCAGGCTTTCGCCGGGCTGAATCGCCCGGGTGGCGCCGGTAATTCCGACGACCGCCGGCAAACGGTACTCGCGGGCGACGACCGACGCGTGGGATAGCTGCCCGCCGGTCTCCATCACCAACGCCGCCAGTCGATCGAAGACCGGCGTCCAGCCGGGGTCTGCGCCCCGCGCGACCAGGACGTCACCGGGCTCGACCGACTCGAGGTCGTCGGGACGCAAGACGATCCGCGCCCGGCCGCGCCCCACGCCCGGGCTCACCGGCTCCCCACGCAGCTCAGCGCCCGCGTCAAACGAAAGCTCGAGGTCGCTCGCGCGCTCTTCGATCGGTTGATTGCCTTTCAGGAAGCGAGGATAGCGCGACTCGGCCCCGTACTCCGCGAAGCGCCGTCGTCGGTCCGCGATCAGCGGCGCCAGGTCACCGCTCGCGAGCGCGTTCGCCCGACCCACTTCCTCGGCGGTGAGGAAGAAGACGTCGTCGGGGCGAAGCAGCCGACCCTGATGGACGAGCGACGCGCCCGCCAGGAGATACAGGCGGCGGAGGAGAGCGAGTCCACGCTGCCAGGTCAGGCGCTGGTTTTCCCGCAGCCGCGCGTAGCGCCGAGTCAGCGCCGCGAGCGATTGGAGGACCGGCGTCCTGAGGAGACGGAATCCATGAGTCGCCTTCTCGTTGGGCAACCGGGATCCCTCACCCCCTACCCTCTCTCCCAGCCGCGGGAGAGGGGGTAGGGGGTGAGGGACACCAATCAGCCGCATCACCTGCGACGGGTCATCCGCGAAGGTCGGGCGAATGACGTCCAGGCTGAAAGAGCGGTGGCCGTGTTCGATCAGGAATTGTCGAAGCGCCGCCTGACCCTCCTCGCGCGAGGACGACGTGGCCAGCGCCGCCAGTTTTTTGAGGGCACGGTTGAGCTGAAGCGAGTAATCGTCGAGATTGGCAACGGCCTCGGCGCAAAACTCCGACGCGCCGGCCGGGCCAATCAACCAGCCCGCAACCCGCCGGAGGAGCGAGTACCAC
>JBOGTX010000383.1:0-3519 GCA_050695695.1 Chloroflexota bacterium | reverse complement strand
GGTCCAGCGGGCCACGGCGTGAGTGGGCCTCACCCCCTGCCCCTCTCCATCGGAGATGGCGAGGGGCAATCGCGGCGCACCGCGCCGCCCTCGTCGTTCTCCCCCTCTCCATTTCCACTGGAGAGGGGGCAGGGAGGTGAGGCCACGGGGGGCGGGGCCGTTGCCCCCGCCCGGCTCCTCCGGCTCGGCCTGGTCGATTACGAGGTGGCCTGGGACCTTCAGCGGCGGGCGGTGGCCGCGCGGATCGCCGGCGAGATCCCCGACCTGCTGATCCTGCTCGAGCACCCTCACGTCTACACTCTGGGCCGGGGCGGGCACGCCGGGAACGTCTTGCTGGACGACGCGGCGTTGGCGCGCGTCGGCGCCCGGTTGTTCTGGGTCGATCGGGGTGGCGACGTCACCTACCATGGCCCGGGCCAGCTCGTCGGCTATCCGATCGTTCACCTGGCGCGACTGGGCAAGGACGTCCACGCCCACCTGCGGCGGATCGAGGAGACGTTGATTCGCGCGCTGGCCGACTTCGGCATCGAAGGCCATCGCGACCCCGAATACACCGGCGTCTGGGTCGGAGACGAAAAGATCGCCGCGATCGGCGTGCGGGTCTCGCACTGGGTGAGCAGCCACGGCTTCGCCCTCAACGTGAATCCCGATCTCGGGTACTTCGCCAACATCATCCCCTGCGGCATCCGCCACAAAGGGGTCACCTCGCTGGTGAAGCTGCTAGGGCGACCGGTGAGCCGAGGCGAAGCTGAGATCGCCGTGGTGCGACATTTCGAAGCGGTGTTCGGGGTCGAGGTCGAGGAGCCGAGTGCGCTGGACGCACGTCTCGGGGAGCTAGAGCGCGACGTCAGTCGAGCCAATTCTCAGGGGTGAGCCCGGGCACCCGGGCGAACTGAACCCGAGGGCGGCGCTGTCGCGGTCGTACGTTCAAACCACTAACCCCCATTCGCGCAAGGCCTCGGCGCCACCGTTTGCCGCGACGGCGACTGCCGACGTCTCACGTGCTGTCTCGTCATCTTAAGCATCTTGCCCACATTAGGGTGCTGAAGCACCATGGCGATACGTTCCTGAATCTACCGGTCTCCGGGAGGCCATCATGCTCGGTCTGAGACCACGCACCATGTTGTCGACTGATGAGGTTGGTCTCGAGGACCTCCGCCAGGGTGTGCTTCTCGGCTGTGGCGTTGCGTGCCTCGTCGTTCCGTTTGTGATTATGTTCACCTATTCCCGGACGAGTGAGACCGCGGATTGGGTCTCAATCGCGATTCTCGGCCTGGACTTCGTCGGAGTTCTAACCCTCCTCGCGGGTCAGTTGGGCACAACGGTTGGCGGCGCGACGCTGACTCTCGGAATGCTCTTCCTGGGGGGATTAAGCCTCTGGATCGCCCCGGTCAGCTGGGTCGTCAATCTGCTTCCCGTGGTCGTCCTTCTGGCGAGCACGTTCTTCGAGAATTGGGGAGGACCACTGACCGCGGGAGCGATTACCGTCATTGTCCTCTTCGGGCGGGCAATGGGACAGGATGTGCCACTGGCAGATGTTCAGACGATCGTCATTCTAAGCTGGGCCAACGTCGTTGCCGCCTGGTTGGCAGCTCAACCGACTCGGGTTGCCTTGCGCTGGTCCTGGTTGGAGTACCGCCGTGCCGATCGGGAGGCCGATCAAGCCCGTCGTCGACAGGCTGAGCTGACGCGGGTCGTCAAGAGTCTCAATGTTGCGCAGGACCGCCTGGAAATGATGAATCGGGAGCTGGAGCGCGCGCGCCGTGCTGCCGACGAGGCACGGCGACTCAAGGCCGACTTCGCCGCGACGGTATCTCACGAGCTTCGCACGCCCCTTAACTTGATTATCGGATTCAGCGAACTTCTCGCGGCTGGAACGGAAGGATCTCCATCGCCCCCGGATTTATCGGCGATCCAGCGAGACGTCGATCCGATCTACCGGAACGCGCGTTATCTTTCATCGCTCATCGACGATATCCTGGACCTGGCGCAGATCGATGCCGCTCGGATGGGGTTGATCCGGGAGTCAGTTGATCTGGCGACGCTAATCCGCGACGCGGCCGCGACAGTTGAACCCTTCTTTCGGCGCAAGAATCTCGATTTATTCCTGGACGTCCCAGAGGGGCTACCAAACGTCGTGGCCGATCGCGACCGCCTTCGGCAGGTCCTCGTCAATCTGCTCAGTAATGCCGCGCGGTTCACTGATCATGGTGGAGTTCGAATGACCGCATCCGCCGACGAACGCCACGTCACGATCGGCGTCAGTGATACTGGCCTGGGCATCCCGGCCGTCGAGCTACCGCACGTTTTCGAAGAGTTCCGACAGGGGACCGGGGCCTCTGGGCGACCGCTTGGTCATAGTGGTCTAGGCCTTTCCATCAGCAAGCGCATCGTCGAGATGCATAGTGGCACGATGTGGGTCGAGTCGGAAGTCGAGCAAGGCACCACCTTCTTTTTCACCTTGCCTCGCCAAGAGTCGGTGGTGAGCGGAACACTCCGAAAAGAGTGGGATACGTGGGCACGAATACGACGTCATTCCCGCCTCGAACATCGCCGATATTCGGCGAATTCGGGAAGCGCGCGCTGTGCACGCCGTGTTGGTGACGGAAGCACCCGAGCCGCGGACCTGGCGTCGCCTGTTGGAGCTCCACCGGAGCTTAAGAGACTTACCGGTTCTCCAGTGCCCGATTCCAGGGCGGCGGCGGCTGGCGGACGAGCTGCACGTTGTCGACTATCTGGTCAAGCCGGTGTCGCGAGATCAGATTGCCCGGAGCTTGCATCACGCTGGCGGTGCCATCCACGACGTTATCGTGGTCGATGATGAACCGGATTTCGTGGTGCTCCTTACTCGCATTATTCATTCGATCTCGCGACGGGTGCAGGTGAGGGCCTGCTATGGCGGCGCTGAAGCGCTTGCCGCGCTTCGCGAGCAGAAGCCCGATCTTATCCTGCTCGACCTCGTGATGCCCGAGGTCGATGGCTATACTGTCCTTGAGACCATTCGTGGCGAGAGCGCGCTTGGTGCGATCCCGGTGATCGTGCTCAGTGCCCAGGGTCGGCAGACCGAGACTCTGACGACCGGTATGCTCGGAGTAAGCCGGGGGGATGGGCTAGGCGTCAACGAGCTCCTTCGCCTCCTTCGCGTCAGTATCGACGCATTGAATCCGAGCGTGCCAAGCACCGATCCAGAGTGCCGAGAAGCTCACCCTGAGTGACTGGCTTCGCGAGGAACTCGGTCGCGCCAAGGGCCAGCGCGAGGTCACGCTGCTTCAGCACCGTGCACACCACGATCGGGACGCGGCCAATGGAGGGTTCACTCGCCAGAGCCTGGAGAACTTCGTAGCCATCGCTGGAGGGTAGCATCACGTCGAGCAGGATCGCGTCCGGATGTTCGTGCAGGGTGATCCGTAGCGCCTCTTCCCCATTCCCCGCGGTCAGCACGTGATACCCGCGTGCTTCGAGGTATCGGGTGAATAAGTGCTGGCTGTCGGCGTTATCGTCGACGACCAGCACGGACCG
>JBOGTX010000382.1:0-9511 GCA_050695695.1 Chloroflexota bacterium | reverse complement strand
CCCTTCCACCGCTTCTGGCAGAACGTCCCCCTGCCCGCGAGCCCCTTCGGGCCAGAATTTGGGGACACAATATTGTGACATCCTTTCCGCATCTCCTGGCGCCGCTCGATCTCGGCTACTTGACGCTCGGCAACCGCATGGTCATGGGGGCCATGCACACGCGGCTCGAGACGCTCGACCGCGCGCGCGAGCGTCTCCATTCGCTTACAGAACGAAAAGCGGACCTGCTGGCGCCCCAGGGAGGGGTCGGGATAGAAGCTGCTGCCCGGTACGACCGCGACGCCGATCTCCTTCACCAGATAGTGCGCGAACGTGGTATCGTCGTCGAAGCCAAAGGCGCGGAAATCGCACATGACGTAGTACGCCCCGGACGGGGCCTCGCAGCCGAATCCCAGTCGCCGAAGATTGTCGACCAGAAACGCCCGCCGCTCGCGATAGCCCTGGAGAAACTCGACGTAATAGCTCTCGGGAAGGCCGAGCGCGACCACGCCCGCCGCCTGGAGCGGCGCTGGCGCGCCGACGGTGACGAAATCGTGGACCTTGCGAATGGCATCGGTCAGCGCCGGCGCGGCCACCGCGTAGCCCACCCGCCACCCGGTCACGCTGTAGCTCTTGGATAACCCGCTGATCGCAATGGTTCGCTCGCGCATGCCCGGCAATCCGAGCATGAACGTATGCTCACCTTCGTAGACCAGGTGCTCGTAGATCTCGTCGGTGATCGCGAGGCAATCGAACTCCTGGCACAGGCTGGCGATCGCCGCCATCTCCTCGTGACTGAAGACCTTGCCGGAGGGGTTATTCGGCGTATTGACGATGACTGCCCTGGTCCTGGGGCCAAACGCCCGCCGGAGCTCGTCGAGCTCCAAGCGGCCACCCGGTCCGCGCAAGCTGACAAAGCGGGGCGTCGCCCCGGCCAGCACGGAATCTGGCCAGTAATTCTCGTAATAAGGCGCGATCACGACGATCTCGTCACCCGGATTCACCACGGCCAGCAATGACGACAGCATCGCCTCGGTCGCGCCGCAGCACACCGTGATCTCACGCTCCGGATCGAGCTCGACGCCATAGAAGCGCCGGGTCTTGGCGGCGATCGCCTCGCGGAAGTCCCTGGCTCCCCAGGTGATCGCATACTGATTGAGGTCGTTCTGGATAGCGGCGCGGGCCGCCTCCTTGACGATTGACGGCGCTGGAAAGTCGGGAAAGCCCTGGGCGAGGTTGATCCCGCGATCCCCGTGGTAGAGGAGGCACCGGCGCGTCATCTCGCGAATGACCGACTCGGTGAAACGGGCGGACCGCTCAGACACCAGCACGCTCATGTGAGCCGGCTTCTCCCCATCCCCGGTGGATTCTCGGCGGCGCGACGCCGGGCATTGTACCACATGGCGCCAGCGGATGGCGCCTCAGTTGAGGATCGGCGCCCTGGTCGATCGCCTCGCGGGGGCGCGGATCGCCCCCCGGTTCAGGGTTACCGCGAGCGCCGCGACCACCAAAATCCCGGTCGTGATCAGGGCCAGTGGCATGTCCGTGACGTCCATGCACACGTTGAACATCGCGTGGATCATGACCGACGTCAGCAGACTCCCCCGGTGCCCTTGAAGACCCAGGTCATCAAAACCGAATGGGAGATCAAGCTCACCAGGAACACCGGAAGCGCGTCGCTGTTCTGGGGGAGGCCAGCAACGAAAAATGCCGGCAGATGCCAGATCCCCCAGATGAAGCCAACGATCAAGCCCGTCGTCAGTGTGCTCCGCTCCTTGAGCACCGCTGGCAACAAAAAGCCGCGCCAGCGGAAGAACCTGGCGAGCAGCCTTCCGACGCCACCCGGCCCTCCGGTCACCGCGGTCACGATCAAGGCCGAAAGACCCGGCGCGTACACCGCGAGAATGAAAAGCGGATTGCTCACCGACGGCGGCCCGAAGAACGCGCCGATCGGTGCGGGGAACAGGATGAAACAGGCGCCAATGCCCCAGGTGAGGCCGAACGTGAGGATCAGGAAACTCAACAGCGGGTGTTGCTTCATCGACACGGCGGCATCGTGGCGGTGGCCGCGCTCTGGCGCGGGCGCCGGACCGCTTTTCGTGGCATACCGAGGAACGTCGCGCTCTCTTTCACCGCGCGATGTTCCCACCAGCCACGCGGAATATCTGATCTGATCGACGATAACTCAGGAGCCGTACCGGCGCGCACCAATCAGCGCCCGCCGGTACGGATGGTGCACCTGACGAACGTCAATCGACCAGACTGGCGGATCTATCGATGGATCGCGAGAACCGGAACCCGAACCGCTCGGAGCGCGTCGCGCTGGTCACCGGCGCCGGGCGCGGGATCGGCCGGGCCATCGCGCTCAAGCTGGCGGCGCGGGGCATGCGCCTGGTCGTCCACGCGAATCGCTCGCGGGCCGGCCTCGCCCAGACGGTGGACGAAGCGTCGCGCGTGGGCGTCGAGGCGGTTCCGGTCGTGGCGGACCTGTCAGACCTCGATCAGGTCGGAGGGTTGGTCGATCGGGCACTCGCGGCCTTCAATCGACTCGACCTTTTGGTGAACAACGCCGGACTGTATTCGTCGACTCCCCTGGACGCGGTCACCCCCGAGCTCTGGGACATGACCTTCGCCGTCAATCTGCGGGCAGTCTTCTTCCTGTGCCAGGCGGCGGCGGCTCCGCTTCGAGCCAGCGGCAGAGGGGCGATCGTCAATCTCGCGTCGGGTGGGGGACTCAGCGCCCGGCCCGGCTTTCCGATCTCGGCGCCCTACGCCGCGTCGAAGGCCGGGGTGGTGATGCTGACCCGTGTCCTCGCTCTCGCGCTCGCGCCAGCGGTGCGGGTGAACGCGGTTGCCCCCGGGGTGATCGCCTCGAAGCCCCGACCGATGGCCGTCTCCGCGATCGAGAAATTCGCGTCCATCACACCAATGCGTAGCGTTGGTCAACCCGGTGACGTCGCCGATGCCGTCTGCTTCCTCGCCTCGGACGATGCCCGCTTCATCACCGGCCAGATCCTCTCGGTCGACGGTGGGCTGGTCATGAGTTGATCGTTCATCCGACACTCGCGTAGAGTCGCTTCAGAAATGCCTCCGGCGCCTCGTCGCCGAGATCGTGATCGAGCTTCCGGGCGAAGGCTTCGGCGAGCTGAGCCGCGAGACTGGCGGCCACCGGCGCGGCGAGCGACGCCTGACGGGCGAAATACTCCCGTAGCACGCCCCGGTCCCGCGCGGACAATCGATCGACGTTGAGCACTGGCGTCCCGTCGGGCGTGGCAATGCCGACAGGACTTCCCGCGACCGCATCGATCTTCAAGTCTCGTCGCTCTTTCACCACCAACGTACCGGCCGCGAGGTCGCCCAGGCGACGGTCGTATCGATCGATGAACATGACGATCACGCCGACGATATAATAAGCGGGCAGGAAGTCGACGAGGCGCACGACGTTACGGATGACCGAGTCGACAAACCCGAGCGGATAGCCGCCGCGCTTGACCACCCGTAGGCCAAGGACGCGCTTTCCGGGAGATTGCCCGTGCCACGCCAGGTCGAAGAAGACGAAGTAGCCCCAGAAAATCAGAAACCACAGCAAGATCCCAATCGCATACCCGAGCGCGCTGGCGATCGACGGGTCGCCGATCCGTGCCAGTCGGGAGACCGTCGACAGGGCCAGTCCGAGACCGAACGTGCCGAGGACAATAACCAGGACGAAAAGCCCAACCAGAATCAAGGTATCGAGCAGGAGGGCGACGAAGCGCGACCCGATCCCGGCCACGTCGTACTCGAGGTCGATTCGCTCCGGCGTTTCGACGCGGTACCGATTCCCCGCCGATCGATCGGGCCAGCTCATCGGGCGACTCTTCGATGATTGGCCGCTTCGTCGACGAGCGCCGCGAGCGCTGGGAACGCCTGGAATGGCTGGCTTCCCAGGCGCGCGCGGGACATCGGCGTCTGAGCTCGGCCGACCTGGAAGAGCTGGGGCGGCTTTACCGTCAGGTCACGTCCGATCTGGCGATCGCGCGGCGCGACTATCCGCGAGACCGGGTCACCGATTATCTCAGCCAGCTCGTCGGACGCGTCCACCCGGTCGTCTACCGTCAGAAACCCGGTGACTGGGCGAGTGTCGGTCAATTCTTCACCCGGCGCTTTCCCGGCCTGTTTCGTGACTCCGCGCCGTACACCCTGCTCGCGTTCGGGCTCTTCATCGTTCCCTTCCTCCTGGCCTTCGTCGCGACCGAGATCGACCCGCTGGCCGGAAAGGTCATCCTCCCCGCCAGCCCGCTCGTCGATCAAATCGAGCGCGGTCAGAGCTGGCTCGACGTTCCTGGCTCCGAGCGTTCGTTGATGGCATCGTTCATCATGACCAACAACCTTCAGGTCGCGTTCTTCGCGTTCGCCGGCGGGCTGCTGTTCGGCCTCGGCAGCGTGTACGTCCTGGTTGACAATGGACTGACGATTGGCGCCATCTCGGGGCTGGCCGCCACCCATGGCCTGGGAGGCGCGCTCGCAAGCTTCGTGATCGTCCACGGCGAGATCGAGCTGACCGTCGTTTTCACCGCGGGCGGCGCCGGCCTTCGGATCGGCCACGCCCTGCTCGCCCCCGGCCTCCGGTCGCGCGGCACCGCGCTGTCCCAAGCGGCACGCCAGGCGATTCGGCTGCTTTTCGGCTGCGTTCCCCTCCTGGTCGTCGCGGGCCTCCTCGAAGGCTTCTTGTCGCCGAGCTCCCTTCCGCCGGTCGCCAAAATCGCCGTCGGCGGCGCGGCCACCGTCGCGCTCTACGCCTATCTCTTGGGCGCGGGGCGGGAATCGAGCTCCGGGCGTGAACGGGCCCGGACCGCCGCTCCAATCGACGATGCCTCGCCCGATCCGGCAGCGCTGGAGTGACAACGGACAATCATAGCAGCGTTCGCGCCTTGATCTCCAAGTAGCGATTGACAACCTCGGCGGTGAGACGATCGGCGGCGACGTCCAGAGAAAGCACGCCCCGTTGCTCGAGCGAATTCAGAAACGCCCGGCGCTCATCGAGCATCCGCTGGGCGACGACTTTCTCGTAGGCGCGCCGAGAGTCGGACGGCGTCTGCTCGGCGAGGCGAACCACGTCCGGATCGCTCATCGTGACGCAGAGCGGTAAATGACGGCGGGCGAGGAAGCTCAAATGGGTCGCCAGATCGTCGGCTTCCGTCGCCTCGGCGACGTCGGTCAGCAATACTAGCAGCGACCGTCTGGATTGACGGGTGGCGACGTACGCCAGCGCCTTTCCCGCGACTGGCTCGACCGGCTGGGCGCGCACCCGGTAAAGACTTTCGAGCAGCAGGTGGAACTGGCGCCGGCCGCGGTTGGGTGGAACGAAGAGGTCGATCCGGTCGCCATAGGTCAAGAGGCCGACCCGGTCATCCCGGCGAATCGCGACGTAGGCAAGCATCAACGCCGCGTTCACGGCATAATCGAGCTTCTCCATCGCGCCGAGCGGTGACCGCATCAGGCGCCCGGTGTCGAGCACCAGCATCAAGACCTGGCTCCGCTCGGTCTCGTACTCCACCGTGACCGGTTGGTACCGTCGGGCGGTCGCCTTCCAGGCGATGCGCCGGTAGTCGTCGTCCGGCAAATAGTCCCGAAGGCGCTCGTACTCGGTCCCGCGCCCAGGCGCGCGCCCACTCCGTGGCCCGAGCTCGTCGGATCGTCCGCGCCGGGCCAGGAGCTCGTAGCGGCGCACGGCGCGAAGGTTGGGATACACCCGGGCCGCGTCGCTCGTTGGAAACGCGTACTGGAGGGCCAATAGCTTGAAGGGGGTCTCGACGCGCAGGTTGATCGCCCCGAAGGCAGCTTCGCCCCGCCGCACCGGACTCAGGTGGTAGCGGCCGGCCCAGCGCCCGCCCGGTGTGATGGAGCCGTCGAGGAAGCGCCGATCGACCGGCGTGCCGGACGGGGTCTCGTCCCGCACCCAGAGGCGCGTTGAGCCCGACCATTGACCGGTGCGTGGTCCGATCCAGGCGACCTCGACGTCGACGGCGTTCGCCTCGCCCAGGGACAACCGGTCGTCGTGGCGTCGTCGGGCCTCGAGGAAGGCGCGCTTTGGCGCCAGCCGTAGATCCAGGCCAACACCGGCCGCGACCGCGACCAGATAGAGCGCGGCAATGGCCAGGAGCCCGGCGGCCACCGACGACAACGCGACGATGCACGCGCCGATGAGCAGGAGACCCAGGAGGCGTGGCCTCGGCACGACGGCCATTCAGCGTGGAACCTCGACCGTGGTGAGCAGCTTTTGGATCACCAGGTCGGGCGTGAGGCCCTCGATCTCGGCCTCGGGCTTCAAGATGAGCCGGTGGCGGAGCGTGGGCAGCGCGAGTCGCTTGACGTCGTCGGGTAAGACGAAATCGCGCCCGAGAATCGCGGCGAGCGCCTTGCACCCGAGCAGGAGCGCGATCGACGCGCGGGCGCTCGCCCCGAGCAAGACGTCGCGCGATGATCGCGTCGCGCGCACGAGACCGATCACGTAGCGCAGGATGCCCTCGTCGACCGCCACCGCCTGGCACTCGGCTCGCACCTCCTCGAGCCGGGCCGGGTCGAGGACGGGCTCGAGCCGAAGGGCGTCGAGCGAGCGAGCGTCAAAGCCAGCGTGATAGCGCGTCAGCACGGCCTGTTCGACCTCGGCCGAGCCGTAGTCCATGAGCACCTTGAACAAAAAGCGGTCGAGCTGAGCCTCGGGCAACGGATACGTCCCTTCGAGCTCGATCGGGTTCTCGGTCGCCACGACCATGAACGGCATTCCCAACGGGTAACGCTCGCCTTCCAGGGTCACCTGTCGCTCTTCCATCGCTTCCAGGAGCGCGGACTGCGTCTTCGGCGGCGCGCGGTTGATCTCATCGGCCAGCAGAAGGTTGGTGAAGATCGGCCCTTTCTTGAGGTGAAAGCGCCCAGTCGCCAGATCGAACACGCTGGTCCCCAGGATGTCCGAGGGCATCAGGTAGGGCGTGAACTGGACGCGCGTGAAAGCGGCCCGGGTCAGGAAGGCCAGCGTCTTTGCCGTCAGAGTCTTCGCGGTGCCGGGCACTCCCTCTAGCAGCACGTGGCCGCCCGCCAGAAGGCTCACCAGCAGCAGATCCAGCGTTTCCTCCTGACCGACCACCGCGCGACTTGCCTCGGCCAGGAGGCGGTCACGGACGGCTCGCGCTCGGATCTTCGATTCCTGAATCAATGCACACCTCGCGGGATTCACGGTGCGAGTAAGCGCTTCGAAACCTTGTCCAGCCTGGCCATCAGCGCGACGACCTCGGCCTCGCCCGGATCGACCCGACTCTCCAATTGGCGGAGTGGTTGACCGAGGTCTTCCGCGCCGGGGCGACGCTCGCTCAGCTCGGACACGAATTCTCGAGCCGGCTGGTCCGTTCGCACGCCAAATCGTGTCCCGAGCGACCGCCTCACTTGCGCCAGGTAGGTTTTGCGGAGCCACTCCTGGTCACGCCCCTGATGAAGCAATACGGCGAGCGTCGCGACGTATTCTCCGCGAGCGCGTCGGATCCCGATCGAATCGGAGCCCAGCGCGCGGCCGAATCGTCGTCCGGACGCCGCGACGTACGCGAATAGGACGATCGCCAGGTAGATGATCGCCCAGCCCCACGGCTTCCGCACCAGCAGCGCACCCAACGTCCCGCTCTCGGTCAAGCCATGGTGATACTCGTCAAATACCACCGTGCTCCCGGGAGGGAGCGGCGCCAGAAGGTTGGCGACGACTGCCCAGTTATCCGCGGCCGCCAATCCATCGTTGCTGAAGAGATCGACCGCGCTTGACACAAAGATCAAGCCACCGCCGAGTCGCGCCTCGGCCGCGATCACGTCGCTCCCGGAGGACGGCCCGCCGAGCGACGGCACCCAGCTCGGGCGCGAAAACCTCAGGGTGGTCGCGGCGTCGACCGCGACCCGGTGGACCGGAGGCGATCGGAAAAGCGGCTGGAGCGGACTCGCGTGCCGGAGCGGCGGATCGCGCGGCGCCACTCGAACCCCGAGTTGTTCGTAAAGGGGGTTATCCTGGTCCGACACCAGGACCAGGCGTCCGCCCCGCCGAACCCAATCCAGGATCATCCGGACTTGCCCGGTGCTCAGGGAGTCATCCGGTTCGAGAACGAACAGGAGGCGCGCCGTCGGATCGATCGCGAACGGTTGGTACTCGATCGGCGTGGCGGCGTAGCCAAGGTCGGACAACCAGAGATCCAAGGCCCGGGCGCCATCGGCGGCATCGGAATGAATGGAAAGGGCGGGGAAAGTGGTTGAATCGGCGGCGCGGCCGGGGGCAACCGCCGCGGTGACGGCCAGTACCGCCGCCAGCAGCGCCAACCCCGTCCAGGACCACCGTGATCGCGCGGGCAGGCGACCGATCAACGCGCCTCCCATGCCCGCTCGGCCAATCCCCGAAACGCTCGGTACTCTTCCGAGGTACACGACGAGCTACCGTACCAGACCCGATCGAAGCGGTCAACCAGTGGCGCTAATGTCTCGACCAGACGCGCGCTCCCCAGTGAGCGCGCCTTCGCCACGACCTCCCGATTCGTCAAAGCCCGGTCGAAGCGAAGTTCCCCATGCTCGTCCCAATCAAGCAGCACGGCAAGGTAAAGGGCTCGGATCGCGGCGCGAAACGCGCCCGCCTGGGCGAGTCGCTCGGCTTCAGATCGGGCTGCCTCGGACGTCGTCGCCATGGGAGGCTCCTCCTCGTCGGGACGAGTCACCGGCGGCCCGATCGAGCGGCGGACCCCACGAAGCATCAGGAAGACCGCGACGGCGATCGCGATCAATCCAACGGCGGCCCAGAACAAGGTTCGTGGATCACCCGGCTCGCCGCTGCCGAAGAGACGATCCAGGATTCTTCCAACCAGGTGGCCGATCACTCCCTCGTCATTTCGCAGGAACCCGGTGAACGGATCGGGCGGCGGAGCTGGCTGGAACTCCGGTCTCGACAGGACGCCGCGCAGCGCCGGCCGGGCATCCGCTCCCGGGCCCGATGCCGACGCGTCGCTCATCGCCGATAGCCGAGAGGTCAACTCCGCCCGGGCGGTCTCGACGTCCGGAGGCGTCGCGTCGAGGGCGGCGATAATCGCGGCGTTGTCCGGTCGAATCGTCGAGCCATCCGGCATGACGACCGCGCCCACCCCCGCCAGTCGGGCAGCGGCCCGCCGCGCGCCGTCGGGATCTCCCGAGCCGAGCTCACCCAGGGCCGACGTGAGGTCACGTTGGTAGCCGATGGGTGTTTCGGCGAAGGCCGGCGTCGCGAAAATGGTCAGGCAGGCGATGGCGGTGATCGCAACCGTCGCGCCGCGGCGCAACTACCCTCCTTGGAGCCCCTCGGCCGTCGAGATCGCTTCCGCCTCGAGCTGAAGATCGAATCCCTCTTTTCGGATCCGCAAATCGTAGTAGGTGAGTACCCAGCAAACGATCACGATTGGCCCGACGATCACTTCGCCAAGCGCGGTGAGCAACACGCTCAGCACGCTCGCCGCGAGTCCGACCAATCCATCCAGGCGGAGCGCCACCGCCAGGCCGGTCA
>JBOGTX010000381.1:0-3378 GCA_050695695.1 Chloroflexota bacterium | reverse complement strand
GGTCCCAGGCGGCGCGTACGGAGGAACTGACGTGCTTGACGTGGGCGTCGGGCTGCATCCTAACCTAACGGGCCGAGGACTCGGGCGCGGATTTGTCGCCGCCGTCCTCGACTTCGCGGACCAGGTGTACGCCCATCTTCGCCGTCGACGCCAGCGTCTGGCCGCGCTGTGACGCCGAGACCAGTCCGGAGCGCGGCGTCTATGACCACCCGTCCCGCCATTCCAACTCGGGTGCGCGGGTGGGCGGGCCTGCACCGGTGACCAAGACGCACAAGACCGTCGGCTCGCGCCAGCCCCGTCCGATCGTGCGGGGCACTGTCATCCTCGTCGAGGTCACCAAGCTCCCGCGCCAATCGCGCCAGCCGCGCCAGCTCTGGCTCTTCTGGCATGGACCAGGTGAGCCGGACCTCCGCGTGATCTGGCAGGCTTACACTCGCCGTTTCGTGGGGAGCAATGGCGCGTCGGCTCCGATCGTGGCGATGTCTGATTTTTTCCCCCACCGCCGCAGCCGTTGGATCAGGACGAGGCGGCTCGTGTTGGGCCGGCTCACCCACCGGCCCGTGCACGGACGACGGTTGGTCCAGCCCGTGATGCCAACAGAACGAAAAGGCACAACAGATCAGCGTCTAGTGGCGCCGGATCGCCTGGTCCGAGCGCACCTGAAAATCAGCCCAGCCCAGCTCGTTCTTGGCTTGTTTGTACCTCTGTTCGGCCCAATTGCGGAGCGCGGTACCGACGCACGACCTCGGCCAAATCGGCTGGCGGGAACAACGCGTCGGCTGCCTGCGGCGAACCAGAGCGGGGCAGATTTGTCGTCAGGTAGCGCGTGCTCAACGGCGGCAAGGTCGCGGGATCGTTGGTCGCCACGATCAAGCGCACCGGCTGGTCGGGACCGTAGCCTCCCAGCGTCAGTTCGGCCGCCCACCAGGTCTGCGTATGGCCATCGCGGAAGCGCCGCTCGATCGCAGTCCAGTCGCCAGGATGGTCCGCATCGGTCCAGCGCAGCCGGCGGGCGGCCTCTTCGGGCGGGTGCGGATCGTCGATCGGTGCCCAGACCCCTTTCGATGGCTTCAGCGCGAGGACAAATGGCAGGTCAGCCTCCCACAGGGCGGCCTCGAAGGGGGATTCTCGCCGTACGGGCAGTCGCTGACGACCGCGCGGAAGGTGCAACCGGCCTCCAGCGCGGCATCGACGAGCTCCGCCGCGATCTGCGGCTTGGTCCGAAAAGACGGATCCTGCTTGCCACCGGGCAGCCGTTCGGCGGGAGGGTAGGGGCGAACGTGCAGCGGGTAGTAGACGCGCTCATCCGCCCAGACGCTGGTGACGGCGGCGATGCCCTTCTCGATCTTGCCGATCGATCCCAGGTATTGGCGCGCGACGTGGTCGGTCTTGCTGCCGTCCTTGCGGTCGTCGGTGTTGTCGAGGATCAGGACGCCATCGTCGTGGGGACGGGTCAGCGGGTCGGACGCTGCCAGTTCCAAACAGCGCGCGTTGACCGCCTCGGCGTCCCAGGTAGACTCCGAGAGGAAGAATTGCAACCGCTGGGCGTCGGGATGCTGGGCGCCGACGATCGGTTCGGCGCCGGCCAGGGCAGTCACGATCTTATTGCGCTCCCGCGGCGCCAGCAGCCCTTGCAGATAATCGCGAAATCCGCGTCGCTGGGCGAGGGTGCCAAACAACGGATCGAACTCCGCTGCGAAGTCTTCCAAGGGGCCGGGAACGGGCGGACACGCCACGCGTTGAGTCATCAGCGCACCTCCGTCTGCCTGCTACCGCTTGACCCGTGCCCCCCTTCAACAAACTACCGCTAGGTAGGCCGCTGATATCGGCGGTGGCATCGCGGACGTGCCAAAGGGACACGGGAAGAGTCGAACCGATCGAGATCGACCTTTCAGCAACGCAGGCCTAACCGGCCGGGTATCTCGCCACGCGGATTTCCGCCGGCGCTTCGCCCGCCTCGACCATCCGTGCGAGGAGGCGTTCCCGCAATCCTCGGGCAATCTTGGCGTGATCGGAGCGGCCGATCAGATTCGTCCGCTCGTGCGGGTCCGCGGCAAGGTCGTACAGGTAACGCTCCTCGTACACCGGACTTGCCGGGTCCCGCCAGGGGTCTTTGTCCGGAGCGTAGACCGCGTACTTCCACCGGCGGGTGCGGATGGCGCGTCCAACCTCCGCCTCGCTGATCTGGAGGAAGACCTCGTCGGGCCAGTCGCGCGCCTCGCCGCGCACTAATGGCACGGCGCTCCGTCCCCGCATCTCGCCGGGGACCGGCAGCCCGGCCACGTCCAGGAGGGTCGGCGGAATGTCAATCAGGCTGACCAGATCGTCGATGACGCGACCTCGCGGCAGCCCGGGGCCGCGCATCACCAGCGGGACGTGGATCGAGGCTTCGTGGCAGCTCCGCTTATATTCCTCGTTGCGGGTGCGGAAATGACAGCCATGATCCGAGGTAAAGAGCACGAGGGTATTCTCGGCCAGACCAGCAGTCCTCAACTCCCGGAGAATCTTTCCCAGGCAGTGGTCAATTCGGGCGATGATGCCGAAGTAGTCCGCGAGCTGGGACGGCCAGTCGCCCGGCCGTCCCACCAGATCGCCGGGCACCCAGTGACTGGTGAAGCGCGCAGCTTCACCCTCGGGGGCGACGAAGCGATTCAGGTCGTTCTGGTGGTGGGGCTCAAGGTAGGAGAGGAAGAGGTAGAAAGGGTTCGCATGGCGCTGGCGGATGAAGCGGAGAGCCAGCTCGGTCGTCGCATCCACGCGATAGCCGTCGATGCGCACTTCTTCGTTATCTTGACCAAAGAGGCGTGTGTCGTAGGGATGCGAGGTAAACTCCAGCAGGTCTGCTCCGACCCAGTAGTCGACGTAGCCACCGCGGCGATCAGCCGGCACCGGCTGATCGCGGGTCCCGGCCAGGTGCCATTTCCCGACGTAGCCGACCTCGTAACCGTGCTCCTTGAAGCGGTGCGCCAGGGTGCGCTCGCTTTGGGGAAGTGGGATGCCATTGTGCCAGACGCCGTTCTCGGTCGCGTACTTGCCGGTCTGGAGGCACGCCCGGGCCGGCGCGCAGACCGGTTGGCAGGTGAACGCCTGGGCGAAGCGGACGCCCTCGCGACCGAGCGCGTCGAGGTTGGGCGTCAGGTCAAGGGGGCAGCCGTTGGCACCGACCGTATCCCAGCGCTGCTGGTCGGTCAGGACGACGACCACGTTCGGCGCGTCCATCAGTTCTTGTCCCACATCGGATCTCCGGTCTGCTTGATCGTGGCCGCGACCGTCTTGGCGTCGGCCTTTCCCGAGAAGAGCAACTGGCTCTGGGGGGTGACAACTTTGTTCAGAATATCCGGCCAGTTGACGTTGACCGGATCGCGCACGACGTAGCCC
>JBOGTX010000380.1:0-2431 GCA_050695695.1 Chloroflexota bacterium | reverse complement strand
ACGGGATCGACTTCACCGTCAAGGCCGGCGAATTCAAGACAACTAACGGCGCGGCCCTCATCGAGTACACCACGAAAAAGGGCGAGGAGCCTGGCGATCACCTGCACCCCACCGAGGACGAGATGTTTTACGTCCTCGAAGGCGCTCTCACTTTCACGTGCGGAGATCAGACGCTCGACGTGGAGGAGGGGGGCTTTGTGTTCCTTCCGCGCGGAATCATCCATGGCTACACGATCCGCAGCGATGGTCCCGTCCGCTTGATCGTGGTGACCTCCCCGCCGCGAGAGCCCGGAAAGAGCTGGGGAGGCTTTGTTGCCGACGTCGAGTCGAGTGGGGACTTCGTTGGCCGACCCGGCGCCGAACAGTGACCCCGACCGGCGGCAAGTCGCCTCGGTCGGGCTGGCCCTGATTCCGGCGGCGGCGCTGATCATTTTTCTCGCCGCTCGTCTCGCCGTTCCGTCGCTGGCGAACTTGATCTCCCCGCCGACGCCGACCCGGATTCCTCAAGCCGTCGTGGTCGTTCGGATCGCGCCGACGCCGATTCCCACCGCGACCGAGGCGCCACCGTCGCCGACCCCGACCGTCGACGCGACCGAGGTAGCTCGGCTCGCCGCGACGGTCGCCACCCCCACGCCAACTCCTCGGCCACCACCGACCGCGACGTTGACGGTGACGCCCGCGCCGCCCAGGTTTGTCACCAAGGATGGCGTCTACCGTCGGGAGGACGGTCCAGTCACCTTGATCATTCCGAAGATCAAGGTGACCGCGCCGGTTGAGTCGGTCGGCCTGGACCGGACCGGCGCGATGGCCACGCCGACCACGGCCTTCCGCGTAGCCTGGTACGACGGCGGCCCGTTGCCCGGCAAACCGGGCAACGCGGTGATCGACGGTCACCTCGACTCCCGAATTTACGGCGAGGCGGTGTTCTGGAACCTGGACAAGCTGGCCCCGGGCGACAAGGTCGAGGTGGCCATGCCCGACCGGCGAACGTTGACCTTCGTGGTCGATCGGGTCGCGGTCTACCCCTACGACAAGGCCCCGCTCGACCAGATTTTCGGCCCGGCCAGCGCCCCGAACCTCAACCTGATTACCTGTAGCGGCGTGTTCGATCGGGCGAGCGACAACTATAATCGTCGGCGGGTCATCTACACGCGCCTGGCCGGCGCCTGACCGGCCGCCGCGGGGACCTCGGTTTCCGGTTGGCATTCGACGGCAGGGGCCGCTCGATAAATCGCCGGCGGCTGGCCCCTGCCTGGTAGAATACCGGTGACATGAAGACGGCGATCCAGACTACTCCTGGCGGTCGCGCCGCGAAGCCAGCCCGTGGAACCGGGCGCCACGTGCGCCTGGTCGCGGACCTTGGATTGACGTTGCTGCCGGCGCTGGCCATCGAGACCTTGACCGGCGCGGTGCTGTTTCTTTTCGCCCACGGGCTCACCCCCAGGGGATCGGGCTGGGCCACCGCCACGTTCAACTTTCTCGCGGCCAACAATCTGCTCGTCCTTCAGGATATCTCGTTTCAGACCGACGTCCACGTCTGGGCGGGTTACCTGACCACCTGGGCGCTTGTTTTGAAGGCGTGGAACTCGTGGCCCACCCTGACTGGCTGGTGGCCCCGGCGCTTTTCGAGGTCGCGCCTCGCGACCGAGAAGGCCGCCGCCTGGGCGCTGCTCGTGCTGGCTCCCGCCAGTTACCTCAGCGGTATCGCCGTTGCCCTCCGCTGGCTCCCGCTTCAGGACCGTTTGGCACTGAACGTTCATCTGTGGGTGAGTGTGGCGTTGCTGGCACCGCTCGGCTGGCATATCTGGCGATATTTTCCCGAAGGACTCCGGGTGCTAACGGTGCAGATTCGCCACGCGGCTCACCTTCGCCGTCTTCCGATCCTCTCCCGGATGTGACACGTTGTCCCGGTCAAGCCTGGTCGATTGGCCGTCGGTCTCACTCCGAGCCGTCTCGATATTCTTAATGTTGTGTTCACGTGACGAGTTGGAATTTTCACGTCTTGTTCAGGTCGGTTGTCCTACCATGCGCTGGTACCCTGCTTAAGCAGCCGTCCGGCTAGTCGCGAGTTAGGGTCCGTTGTCGACGACCCGCGCCTTCGGTTCGCGTCCGGTACCCCCCATTCACAATTGTCGCGACCATGACCGCGGTCCGCGAGCCTACGCCGCGGACCAGGCCGATCGTTTCTTTGCGAGGCACGTCCGCGGACTATCCCAGGCGTTCACGTGCACGCCGCGAGGATGATGAGGAGATTATGAGTCAGACAGCGCAACGGTCGAGTGACGCGACCAGCCGTCGTTCGCTCTTTCGCGCGGGAGCCGCGCTCGGAGCGGGAGCTATCGGAGCGGGATTGCTCGCTAACAGTCTCGCGTTCGCGACCGGCAACGATTCGTCGAAGCCGACCAAAGGCGACCTCGCGATTCTTCGGTAC
>JBOGTX010000379.1:0-14243 GCA_050695695.1 Chloroflexota bacterium | reverse complement strand
GGTGAGGCCCGTCTTACGCCCCGGTCATCATCGCCCGAACCGCGACTCCGAACAGGAAGAGCGCGGTGAGGCCAAGCCAGAGGCTCTCCCGCTTCAAGCCTTTCCCCACGTAGCCAACCACTGACGGCAGCACCACGATCCCTAACAGGCCATAGAGAAAATGGACCAGCTGGGCCGGGTGCCGACCTTCGCCCAGTAACTCCAAACCCACCAGACCCTGGACCACGAAGAGACCCTCCGCGATCAGCAGGCTGGTTCGATAGGAATCGGACGCCGGCCGACCACGAAAGGCGTTGTAGAAGCCCCAACCGGCGCAGATCAGGGTGTAGAGCATGATGACGCGCGTTAAAAGTTCGTGAATGGCAACCATGTCGACGCACTACTCCACCGGGCTGGAACGTGATGGAACGGCATGCACGTCGAGGCGAGCCGCGGGCGCATGGGCGCTTGAACCAGCCAGGAAATCCATTAGCGGTCGGAAGTCTAACATGATTCCATGACCACTCGCAAACGCTGCTCGGTAGACTGCTAGACTTAATATGGACTATCCAACATACGGCTTGTATACTGGTTATGTGAGGCAGATGGCGCCAGGCCGTCGGGCTGAACGGCCGGGCCACGATTGACGTCATCGACGCTGGCCGCTTCGGGCGCCAGGACAGACGACGTGAATCGTCCAGAGCGGTAATCTGGCGTTGAGCCAAGACCAAAACTGTCAACGCCGCGGAAGGTAAAAGAGAGTTGCGCCAGGTGCACCGAATCGGCTCCGGAGAGCGATCACGCGCGCCACCGGGAGGAATCGGAAGTGGACATTCAGGGTTTACTTGACTCCGCCGAGGCTCAGGCCCGGCTCGAACGCGAGCTGGCTGGCGAGCCAATAAGCTTCGCCGAATATCTCGACCTCGTTTCCCAAAAACCCCACACCGCCGATCTGGCCCACGCCCGTCTCTATCGGATGATCCGCGACGCGGGCATCACCTCCCAAGCCGACAACAAGGCTAGCCATTACGCCTTCTTCGACAACGAGCTGTTTGGTCTCGACGACGTGTTCCATCACCTCGTCGAAGAATATTTCAATCCAGCCGCCAAGCGCCTGGACATTCGCAAGCGCATCCTGATGCTGGTGGGTCCGGTCGGCGGTGGCAAGTCGACGATCGTCTCGCTGCTGAAGCGCGGACTCGAGCAGTACGTTCGGACGCCGCGTGGCGCCGCGTACGCGATCGACGGCTGCCCGATGTACGAGGAGCCCCTCCACCTGATCCCGGAGACCCGGCGGGAGGAGTTCCGGCGGCGCCTCGGCGTGGCGATCGAGGGCGACCTGTGCCCGCTCTGCCACTGGCGGCTGGAGCACGAGTGGGAAGGGCGCATCAGCGCGGTCAAGGTGCGGCGACTGCTGATCTCGGAGAAGGAGCGCGTCGGCATCGGCACCTTCAAGCCGGCCGACCCGAAGTCCCAGGACGTCGCCGAGCTGACCGGTCACGTCAACCTCAGCTTGCTGGTCGATACGCGATTTGGCGGCGAGGCCGACCCCAGGGTGTATCGTTTCGATGGTGAGCTAAACGTCGCCAGCCGCGGCCTGATCGAGTTCATCGAGATGTTGAAGGCGGAGCCGCGCTTCCTTTACGAGCTGAACACCGTCGCCGGCGAGCAGCGGATCAAGGTACCGCAGTTCGCGCTGGTCTACGTCGACCTCGTCGTCCTCTCCCACACCAATGAGTACGAGTTCAGTCGCTACTTCGGCGATCCGGCCAACGAAGCGATGGTCGACCGCATCTTCGTGGTGAAGGTCCCCTACAATCTACGGGTCTCCGAGGAAGTGCGGATCTATCGTAAGCTGATCGACCAGGCGAGTCTCACCGTCGACGAGCCATCGGACACGGTCGCCGGCCTGCGTCGGGTCCACATCGCGCCGCGGACGCTGCGGGTTGCCAGCACCCTGGCGGTGCTGTCGCGTCTGGCGCCATCAAATCGCGCCAATCTGACGCCGCTGGTCAAGCTGAAGCTCTACGACGGCGAGCAGCGGGTCGGCGAATGGGAGCAGAAGCACCTGCGCGAGATTCGCGAGGAGGGCGACGCCGCCAAGGAGGGCATGTTCGGGTTCTCGCCGCGCTTCATCATCAATCGACTGTCCAGCGCCCTCGTCTCCGGCGGCAAGCAGTGCATCAACCCGCTCGACGCGATGCGCTCGCTGCGCGATGGGATCAAAGCCCAGCACGCGGGAAATCCGAAGGAAGTCGAGCGCTTGCTCGGACTGCTCGACGAGGTTCGCAAGGAATACGACGAGTGGGTCAAGCGAGAAGTCCAGCGCGCCTTCGTCTTCGCCTACGAGGACTCGGCCAGGACGATCCTGGACAACTACCTGCGCAACGTCGACGCCTATTCCAACAAGACCAAGGTGCGCGATCCAGTGACCGACGAGGAGGTCGCGCCCGACGAGCGACTGATGGTATCGATCGAGGAGCAGATCGGCGTCGCCGGCGACGCGCGCAAGCGCGAGTTCCGCGAGGGCGTGATGCGCTCGGTCGCGAGCTGCGCGATGCGCGGAGTGCCGTTCATCCTGAGCTCGAACTCGGTGTTGCAGGAAGCGATCGAGAAGAAGCTTTTCGCCGACCTCAAAGACGTCGTCAAGATCACGACGATCAGCCGGACGCCCGACGAGGATCAGCAGAAGAAGATCGACGCGGTCGTCGCGCGCCTGACCGATCCCGCGCTGCCGGAAGACGATCGGTATTGCGAGCAGTGCTCGCGCGAGCTCCTGAAGTACGCGGGCCAGCTTCTGTCGCGATAGACGGCCCGTTCGGCGGCATTCTTCCCTAGAGGTGGTGTGATGGGAGCCCAGGAACCGGTCCGAGGTGCCGACAAGCACTTCGACCTCGTCGAAAGATCACCAGATCGCGATCGTCGATCCCGCCGCGACATCGAGCGGCACCAGCAACGGGTGCGCGCCGCGATCAAAGGGAACCTCCCCGAGATCATCAGCCAGGAAGACGTGATCACGTCGGATGGTCAGAGGGTGGTGAAAGTCCCAATCCGCGGGCTGGAGCTTCCTCGCTTCCGCTTCGATCCGCACGCGGGCGAGCACGCCGGCCAGGGAGACGAAGGGACGCGAGGACAGGGCAGCCAGCGAACGCGTCCGGGGACGGTGCTGGGCCGGAGCGGCGACGAAGCGGGAGACGGCTCCGGAAAACAGGCTGGCCAGCAACCGGGGATCGACTACTACGAGGCGGAGATCACCGTCGACGAGCTGGTCGACCTGGCCTTCGAAGACCTGATGCTTCCCAATTTGCAAGACAAGGGAAAGCAAACGCTGAAGGCGCCCGCGGTCCAGTTCACGACGCTGCGCCGGACCGGACCGCAGGCGAACCTCGACAAGCGCCGGACGCTGATCGAGGCGTACAAGCGCGGGGCGCGCGAAGGAACGCCGGGCTGGCAGATCGATCCGACCCAGGACGCCCGCTATCGAAGCTGGGAGGTGACCCAGGAGCCGCAGCGCAACGCTGTCGTGTTCGCGATGCGCGATGTCTCCGGCAGCATGGGCGAGTTTGAGGCGTATCTCTGTCGCACCTTTTACACCTGGATGATCCGCTTCCTCCGTCGAAGCTACACCGGCGTCGACGTCGTCTTCATTACCTGCCACACCGAGGCCAAAGAGGTCGACGAAGAGGATTTCTTCCACGTGGGAAGCTCCGGCGGCACCCGCATGGCCTCGGCCTACGAGCTGGCGCTCGATCTGATTCAACGACGCTACGCCCCGGCGGACTGGAACATCTACCCGTTTCTCTTCTCCGATGGCTACAACTGGGGCGATCAAGACTGCGTGGATCTGGTTCAGCGCTTCTTGAAGGTGAGCAATCTGGTCGGCTACGGCGAGATCGCCAACTATGGCTACTGGTCGGGGCAGGCGGCCGACCGCGACCTACCCTGGGCGCCGCTCGGGCGGGCCTATGCCGATTCCTTCGGGAGCGAGCGGCGGTTCGTCATGGTGCGGGTGGCCGAGAAGGACGACGTCTGGCCGGCGCTTCGGCAATTCATGGGGCGGCGTCACGAGGAGCTGGTCGCATGAATGAAACCGAACGTACGGCGTTGCGCCAGGCGATCGACTCGCTGGTCGATGGTGCCTTCAAATTGGGGCTGCGGCCGCCGGACGTGCGCTTCGAGGTCGTTCCGGTCGAGGCGTTGTACGAGCTCGCCGCCTACCACTTTCCGGAGCGCTTCGCGCACTGGACCCACGGCGCGATGTACTATCGGCAGAAGACGCGCTACGACTTCGGCCTGGAGAAGATCTACGAGCTGGTGCTGAACACCGACCCGTGCCTGGCCTACCTGCTGGACACGAACAACCTCGTCGACCACAAGCTGGTGATCGCCCACGTGCTTGGCCACGCCGACTTCTTTCGGAGAAACGTTTACTTCCGCGAGACCGATCGCAACATGAACGAGGCCGCGGCGCGCCACGCGGCAATCATCCAGGATCTCGAGGCGGAGCACGGCGTCGAGCCGGTCGAGCAAACCCTCGACGCCGCGCTCGCGCTGTCGTTCCACGTCGATCCGACGGCGGTGGGCTTTCGGGAGAAGGCCCCTGCCGAGTACGAGCAAGAACGCCTCCGACCGTCCACCGGGCCGACGACCCCCTACGACGACCTCTGGTACCTGGCCAGATCGCCGGAGGTGCCGACGATCAAGCCAAGGCGCGTTCCTCCCGAGCCCGAGCACGACCTCCTTCGCTTCCTGGCCACCTATTCGCCGGCGCTGGAAGACTGGCAGCGGACGCTGCTCTACATGGTCCGCGACGAGTGGCTCTACTTCTACCCGAACATGCGCACGAAAATCATGAACGAGGGGTACGCCTCGTTCTGGCATGAGCGGATACTCGAGAACGCCGAGCTGTCACCGGACGAGCACGTTCAGTTTCGACGTCTGCACACCGGGGTCATCTCTTCTGGCCACCGCTATTCGCTGAATCCGTACGCGGTGGGCTACCGCATCTGGCGCGACGTCGAGCGACGCTGGGAACATCCGGAGGAGGAGCACACCTGGTACGGCGGGAAGATCCAACGCCAGGGCGGCGAGGGTCTCGCCAGGGTCTTCGACGTGGCCGCCGATCATCGCGATTCCGAGTTCATTCGCGAGTTTCTGACCCAGCAGCTCGTCGAGGATCTCGACCTCTACGTTTACGACTATCACGGAAACTCGAAAAAACAGCACGGCCAATGGATCGTCGAAGACCAGCCCTGGGAGCGGGTCCGTGACGCGCTGGTGGGCGAGCTGGTCAGCCTGGGCGTTCCCTCGATCTCGGCCGTCGACGCCGACTATCGCGGGCGCGGTGAGCTCCTGCTGCTCCACGACGCCGAGAGCAACCGCCTGCCGATCGATCAGGACTACGCGAAGCGCACCCTCGCCCTGGTCAATCGCCTCTGGGGAAAACCGGTCCACCTGGAGACGCTGATCGACGCCAAGCGGCAGGTGCTGAGTGTCGGGGGTTAGCATATCTAGCCAAACCTGGGTTCGCTGACGATCCTTAGCCGGCGGTTGCGAAAATCGGGCTGTGCCGTGGTGGGTATAATCAGAGAAAAGGCGAAGGAAGAATCACGTGCTCACCGAGTACATCGACGCGGCGCTGAAGCGCGCCGTCTACGAAAAACTCGACGACGGATACTACTACGGCGAGATCCCCGGCATTTGGGGCGTTTACGCGCACGAGAAGACGCTCGTAGACACCCAGCGCGAGCTCAAGAGCGTGCTCGAAGACTGGATCGTCTTCGGTCTGGTCAACGGCTTCCCGGTTCCACCAATCGACGGCATCCAGATCACGTCGACGCGCGTCGCCTGATGGCGAGGATCGGACCAATCAATCGGCGCGAGCTGGTCGCTTGCCTGCGTCGGCCAGGGTTCGACGTAGCCGTGGGCCGCGACGTTCCGGAACCCATAGATCGCGCGCCAGCGAATCTCCGGGTGACGCGCTTTCAACCCCGCGGAAAGGTGGCTCGCCGCGTCCGCGAGGGTCTGAAGCCGGTACAAGATTGCATCCTGAACCATGGTCTCAGCCAGGAACACCGGCTTGCCACCCGCGCGGTACCGTTCGATCCGTGCGATGCTCACCCGAATGTAGAGCAGGAGCTCCGGCTCCCGCTCTTCATACCTCATAGCAAGACCGCTTGCCGGCGGATCGCGTCGCCCACCTGCGATGGTCGCCGAATCTCCAGCACGTCGACTTTACGCCCAAGCGACTCCTCGAGGTCCAAAATGAGCTCGCTCAAATCGAAGAGCGTCCTCCTGGGATCGAGATCCACCAGAAAGTCCACGTCGCTCTCCGGTCCGGCCTCGCCCCGCGCCACCGAGCCGAAGACGCGGACGTTGTAGGCGCCGCGTGCCGCGGCGATCCGCAGGATGTCCTCTCGGCGCGCCCGCAAGTCTTCCAGGGTGAGGCCGCTGGCGACTCTAGCCATCGTTCCTCCACGATCGACCTTCCTCCCCTAGATCGTACCAGACGCCGACCGATCCCACCACTCTCCACTCCTCACCACGGTACTTCGGGTGGATTGAAACCGATTCGCCAGCGTGGTACGCTCTCGACGTGAACGAGCTATTCTCGCTGGCGGGACGAAACGCCGTCGTCACCGGCGCCAGCCGGGGCATCGGGCGGGCGATCGCGCTCGGCTACGCGCGGGCGGGAGCGAATCTCGCGCTGGTCGGGCGCGACGCGAGTCGGCTCGGGCCAGTGGTCGACGAGATCGCGGCCCTCGGGCGGCAGGTGGCGCCGATCGTCGCCGACGTGTCGATCGCGTCGGACGTGGCGCGCCTGGCGGTCGAGGCCGAACAGGCGCTTGGGCCGATCGACGTGCTGGTCAACAACGCCGGGGGCAGCCCGATCTACCGACGCCTCGAGGCGACCAGCGACGAGGACTGGGAGCTGGTCGTCGGGCTGAATCTCGACGGCACGTTCCGATGCTGCCGGGAGTTTGGCCGTCAGATGATCGCCCGTCGAAGCGGTCGGATCGTCAACCTGGTGTCGATCGGCGCGCGGGTCGGCCTGCCGCGATTGGCCGCCTATTGCGCGGCCAAGGCCGGCGTGGAAGGGCTGACCCGCGCGCTTGCCATCGAGTGGGCACAGTATGGCGTGCTGGTCAACGCGCTGGGGCCGGCGTTCGTGGAAACCGACCTGACGCGCGGGCTACGCGAGAACGAGCGCCTGCGCGCGGGGCTGCTCGCTCAAACCCCGCTCGAGCGCTTCGCCCAGCCTGACGAGATCGTCGGCGCGGCGGTTTTCCTGGCGTCGCCGGCCGCTTCGTATCTGACTGGCCAGACGATCTACGTCGACGGCGGCTGGACCGCTCGGTAATAACGGGAGGACAGGTGCGTAGCGCGGAGCAGTACAAAGCCAGCTTACGCGACGACCGGACAGTTTTCTTTCGGGGTCGACGGGTCGAGGACGTGACGACCCATCCAGTGCTGAAGGTCGCGGTCGATCACGCCGCGATCGACTATGAGCTCGCCGACGATCCGAGCAGTCGCTCGCTGGCGGTCGCCGAGGATCCGTCGACTGGCGCGCCGATCAGTCGGTATTACCAGTTGCCGCGAAGCGCCGAGGACCTGCGATGCCGCGGCGCCCTGATCGAGGAGAGCACCCGTCGGGGCGCGACGCTGGTGGTCCTGATCAAGGAAATCGGCACCGACGCCCTCTTCGCGCTCCAGGTCATCGCCCGGACGTTGGACGAGAAGGCCGGCCGCGACTACCTGCCACGGGTGCGCGCGTTCTACGAGCGCTGCAAGCGAGAGGATCTGGCGCTCGCGGTGGCGCAGACCGACGTGAAAGGCGACCGCGGTCGCGGTCCGAGCGAGCAGGCGCATCCGGACTATTACGTCCACGTGGTCGATCGGAACGCGCGCGGCATCGTCGTTCGCGGCGCCAAGGTGCACACCTCGGTCTCGGTGAACGCCAATGAGATCATCGTGCTGCCAACTCGCGCGCTCGGGGAAGCCGACGCCGATTACGCGGTGAGCTTCGCGGTGCCGGCGAACGCGCCGGGCCTGAAGCTCCTGGCCAGCCCCTACGGCTCCCCGGCAAGCGCCCTCGGGGGCGAGCCGGCGCGCAAGAGCGAGTTCGAGCATCCGATCTCGGCGCGGCACAAGATGATCGAGACCCTGACCGTCTTCGACGACGTCTTCGTCCCCTGGGAACGGGTGTTTCTCTGCGGCGAATGGCAGTTCGCCGGGCCGCTCGCCCTCGGCTTCGTCGAGTTCCACCGATTCACCGCCGTGTCCTACAAGCTGCCGCTGGTGGACGCACTGGTCGGCGCGGCGCAATTGCTGGCCGAGCTGAACGGGATCGAGCGCGCCAGCCACGTTCGGGAAAAGCTCGTTCGGTTGATCGCCTACGCCCAGACCCTGCGCGCGCTGGCGAATCAGGCGGCGCTCGCGTGCTCGTTCCAGGACGTTGGCGATGGCAAAATCGCCGTGCCCAATCAGCTCTTGATCAACGTCGCCAAGCTACACTTCGCCGAGGGGTATCACCAGGCAGTGCGCACGGTGCAGGACCTGGCGGGTGGCCTCCTGGTGACCGGCCCGGGTGAGGAGGATTGGCAGAGTCCGACCCTGCGGCCGCTGCTCGAGCGGTTTCTTGGCGGCAAGGCAGGCTTTTCGACCGAGGACCGTCTGCGGGCAATCAATCTGGTGCGCGATCTCACCGCGTCAGACTATGGCGGCTACCAGGAGGTGCTGGCGGTTCACGCCGAGGGCTCGCTGGAGGCCGAAAAGCTCGCGATCCTGCGCTCGTTCGATGGCAAGGGCACGCGGGCGTACGCCCGCTGGCTCGCGGGATTGAACGATGAGTGAGAGTTGGGGGCGCCTGTCGGAGCTGTACCGCTGGCTGGTCCTCTGCCGCGAGCTGGAGGGCCGGTGCGCCCGAGTGAGCCCGCGCTGGTTTCCCGCCGAGGGGGAAGAGGCCACGATCGTTGGGACGTTCCATGGCCTTCGACCGGACGACGTCGCCGCGCCGCATTACCGGGGTCCGCTCGTCGTTTACCTGATGCGCGGGGCCGAGCTAGAGCGCCTGGTCGGCCAGGTGCTGGGTAAGGTCAACGGCTACACCCAGGGGCACGCGGTCGCGTTCAGCGGCCCGGTGAATCTCAACTTCGTGCCGTGGGTGGCTGCCGACCTCGGCACGAGCCTCTCGGTCGCGGCCGGCGCGGCGCTCAGCTTCCGATACCAGCGGGAGGGCGGCGCGGCCGACGATCGCGTGGTCGTGGTCTCGTTTGGCGACGGCACCGCCAATCGAGGCGACTTTCACGAAGCGATCAATCTGGCCGCGGTGTGGAAGCTGCCAATCGTCTTCGTCTGCCAGAACAACCGCTACGCGATCTCGCTATCACTTCCAACCTACGTCCGGGGACCGTCGATCGCCGCCCGGGCGGAGGGCTACGGGATCCCGGGCCAGGTCGTGGACGGCAACGACGTCCTGGCGGTGAACGATGCGGTTCAGCAGGCAGTCGCACGGGCACGGGCCGGCGAGGGACCGACCCTGGTCGAGGCCCAGACCTACCGGCTGGCCGGCCACTGGTCCGAAGACCCGGCGACGTACCGGCCGCCCGAGGAAGTTCTGGCGTGGCAGGAGCGCGATCCGTTACGGCGGGCGCGCGAAAAGCTCCTCGCGAGTGGCCGGGCCGAAGCGGCGCTCAGGTCCGTCGAAGCCCGGGCGCGCCAGGACGTGGAGCAGGCATTCGCCAGAGCTCGTGAGCTCCCCGACGTCGGGCCGGCCCAGCTCGGCCTCGATCAAACCTTTCGAACGGCCGAGAGGTGACTTGCGAATGACCGAGATCCGCCGAACGTTCGTGGAGGCCCTCGTCGCGGCGATTGCCGAGGAAATGCGCCGCGACGCGCGAGTCTTCATGATTGGCCAGGATATCGGCGTCTTCGGCGGCGCGATGAGCGGCACGAAAGGACTTTATGACGAGTTCGGCCCGCGGCGCATCCGCGAGGCGCCGATCAGCGAGTCGGCGATGGTGGGCGCGGCGGTCGGCGCGGCCCTGTTTGGCCAGCGGCCAATCGTCGAGATATCCTTTGGCGAGTTCCTGCCCCTCGCCATGAGCCAGATCGTCCTCCAGGCGGCGAACCTGCACTACATGACGGCCGGCGAGGCCAGCGTGCCGCTGGTCGTGCGGACGCGGATCGGGGATGGCCCGTACCGAGGACATCCGCAATCTTTCGAGGCGTGGTTCCCCCACGTTCCGGGACTGAAGGTCGTGATGCCGTCGATGCCGCGCGACGCCGGACGCTTGATGCGCGCGGCGATTCGGGATCCCAATCCGGTTCTCTTCCTGGAAAACATGCAGGCCTATCACGCGGCGCGCGAGGACGTGCCCGACGACGACGATCCCTTGCCGATCGGAACGGCCCGCGTGGTGCGCGAAGGCGAAACCGTCACCGTGGTCGCGACTGGCTGGATGGTCCACCGCGCGCTCGCCGTCGCCGAGCGGCTGGCGTCGGAAGGAATCGCGGTCGAAGTGATCGACCCTCGGTCCCTGGCGCCTCTCGACGTCGAGACGATCGTGGCATCGGTCCGGAAAACCAGCCGCCTGGTGGTGGCCCACGAATCGTGGAAGATTGGCGGCTTCGGCGCCGAAGTGAGCGCCACGATCGCGGAATGCGCGTTCGACGCGCTGGACGCACCCGTTGTCCGCGTCGGCGCGCCACACCTGCCGGTGCCTTCGACGAAGGCGCTCCGCGATCTGTTCTTGCCGAACGAAGATACCCTGATCGACGCGATCCGGGGGGTTGTCCGCTACTAATCTGGAGATGATGATGCCAGCTCCCGTTTCGAAGTATCGCTTGACTCGCTTCATCAAGACCGATGGCACCTACGACCTCGAGGAGGACGTCTGCTACGTCGGACGCAACCGGGTGCCCGCCGGGGCCTTCTTCTACCCTGGCGCGATGATCACCTACCGCTGCGACGATCACCCCGACCAGGACATGAAACCGGATGCGGACGGCCGCCCCACCTGCGCGGTGTGCGGACGGCAACCGGAGAGGTAACGGAGTGATCCGTCGCCCATTCGGCTTCGACCTTTTCCGATGGGCGGTTGGCGTCATCGAAGTCGGCGTCGCGGTTCTCTTGCTGATCATCCCAAGTCAGTTGTCCTCCCCGGCCTACGCCTATATTCGTTCCAATTCGTTGCCCTATGGCCTTCTACTGCTGATGGCCGGAGGCCAATTCGTCACCCTCGCGGCGATCCGCCCGGTGGCCGATCGTCGGCCGAGCTTTCTTTCGGGTGCCTTCGCGGCGATACCACTGTTCCTGCTCGGGCACGGGTTCTTGCTGGCGAGCGCAACCACGGGCGCCGTCCTCAACGACGTCCTCGGCCTGGGATGCTTGCTCGGACCGTTTCTCGTCCGGCCATCGGACGTCGCTTCCCTTTCCGGGACGGGCGACGTCTTGTTTTACGCGATTGGCCTGGCGCAACTCGTCGACGGCGCGCTGATGATTCTCGTGCCTCGGTTCTTTCCCTTGTTGATGGCGGGAGGCGTCTCCCCATTCTTTCCCGAGCTCGGGTGGCTACTCGTGATCGCCGGACTTCTCCTGTTCCTCGCGCATCTGTGGCGCGGGACACCGGAATGGCTGGTCGGCGTCAGTCACGTTCTGGCGGCGCTCGCGTTCGTCCCGCTTCTCCAGACGGGTATCACGACCGCGGACGCCTGGATCGGCCTGATTTACTACGTCTCGCTCGACGCGTTTCTCATCGCGAGCCCGCTCTTCTACGGCAAGCCGGGCCTGGCGCGCCGCGACACTCTCGCCGTTCGGCTGTCCGCGCTGATTGTCCTGATCGCCGCGGTTCCGCTGGTCTACATGTCGATCGTCACCGCGGAAAACGTCCGGAGCGCGATCCAGCAACACGTCAGCGATGACCAGCTGACCCTGGCGAAAGTATCGACGAACCGGCTGATGGATCTCCTCGCTACCTCGCAGCAGGAGATCGACGCGCTAGGACACGTCGATGGGATTCGCGGCATGGACTCGGCGACTCAACGTGGCCTGCTCGTCGCGGTGGGACGGGCGCTCCCCCAATTCACCAGCATCGTCACCTGCGATCTCGACGGCGATCAGGTCGCGCGCTCGGATGATGCCGCGCTTGGCTATAGTGGCGATCGCGAGTTTTTTCAGACCGCCCGGTCCGGTCACGTGACCTGGCAGCTTCTCTTCTCCGGCGCGAAGGATCAGCCATCGATCGTGTTCGCGGCCCCGATTCGCGGCGGCGACCAGCGCGTGAACGGTGTTCTCTTTGGAACGGTCGGGCGTGACGAGCTCGCGGAGATCATCGACGCCAGCGCGTTGGAAGCAGGCTCGCGGGTGTTCGTGATCGACCAACAGGGCAGGGTGGTCGTGGCAAGTGGCGCGAACGACGCGGCGGCCTCCCCGGTGCGGAGCCTGCCCAGCATCGCGGTTGCCGATGGCATCGTCACCTTACCGATCGCGGGCGATTCTTACCTGGCCGGCGTCTCGTCCGTCGAGCCACCGGGCTGGCGGGTCGTCGTAGCGATGCGCGAATCGACAGCTTTCGCCGCCATCGATCGCATCCAGAAGGTGACGCTCCTGACCTTCGCGGTCGCCATTCTTGGTGTGCTCGCGGCCGCGGGCGCGATCGCCCGCCTGATCGCCGGGCCGGTGACGCGGCTTACCGCCGCCGCCGAGGCGCTCGCGCGCGGCGACGATGGCCCACCAATGCCAAAGCACGCCAGTGGCGAGGTTGGCGTCCTGGTCACGTCGTTCGAGTCGATGCGCGCCGCGCTTCAGGCACACGCGGCCGCGCTCGTCGCCCGCGAACACCGCGCCCGAGGAGTAGCGAGCGTGGCCCTGGCGCTGGGACACAGCCACGGATTCGAGAATGCGCTGACCGCGCTGTGCCGAGAGCTGATGATCGCCCTCGACGGCTCGTTTTGCGCGGCATTCCTCCTGGAAAACGGCGACCTGGTCGCGCATGGCTTGTCCGCCGTCGATCGTCAGGTCGCCGAGGCTCACGGCGCCACGGTTCCAGTCACCGGCGACTCGCTCGTCAGCCAGATTTTCCGGGCCGGGGAGGCGGCGTTGATTGGCGGCAACGACGCGTTTGGGCGCGCCGACCAGATCGTCGCGGAGCACCCGGCGATCAAATCGGGACTCGCCGTGCCCCTGACTGTTGGCGGCGAGCGTCGAGGCGTCCTGCTGGCGATCGAGCTGGAGCGCGCCGAGCGCCTCGGCATCTCGGAACTCGAGCTCGTTCGCGCGGTGGTTGGCACGGCCGACCTGGTTCTGGAGAACGCCAGCCTGGATGAGGAGAACGAGCGCCGACGGATCGAAGCCGAACAACTCGCCAGCCGGAACGCGGAGCTCTACGCGATGGAGCGCGCGACCGCGGACGCGCTGCGCGACAGCCAGGCCGAAATGGAGCGCTTCGTCTATACCGTGAGCCACGACCTTCGGGCGCCGTTGGTGACGATTCAGGGATTCACCCAGCGGGTGCTGCAGCGCGCTGGCGCGCCCCTGGACGATCGAGCGCGCGATTACCTCGACCGCGTTCAGAAGAACGCCCAGCGCCTCGAGGCCCTGATCAACGATCTCCTTCAACTCTCGCGGATCGGGCGTGCCGAGCTGGACGTGCAGCCGGTCTCATTGAAGGATCTGGCCGAAGACGTCCGCGGGCAGATCGCGGTCCAACTCGAGAACCGCGGCATCGCCTTCGTCGTCGCGGACGAGATCCCGCCGATCGTCGCGAATCGACACCGTCTCGGTCAGGTGCTGGAAAATCTCGTCGAAAATGCTATCTTGTACATGGGAGCATCCAGACCACCGGAGCAACCGACGATCCGCCTTGGCGCCTGCGAGATCGACGACGGGTGGCGGGTCTGGGTCTCCGACAATGGCGTTGGCATACCCGAGGAATTTCGCGAGCGCGTCTTCAACGTTTTCGAGCGCCTCTCCGCCGGCAAGGCGGCCCACCCGGAGGGAACCGGGATCGGACTCGCGACGGTGAAGAAGATCGTCGACGCGCACGGCGGCCGGGTGTGGATCGAGGACACCCCGGGCGGCGGCACGACCGTGACGTTCACCATCGCGGTGGGCCGAAAGGACGAAGGGTGGCCGGTGCGACAGTAATCGAGATCCTACTCGTCGAAGACAACGAGGATCACGCGATGCTCACGGGGGACGCGCTGGAGTCCGCGCCGATCGAGGGCGCCACCGTCCGCGTTCATTACGTCTCGGATGGTAGCGC
>JBOGTX010000378.1:0-3522 GCA_050695695.1 Chloroflexota bacterium | reverse complement strand
GGAACCTCTCCCTCGGTCCCTCCCCGACGCGGGGAGGGAAGCTTTGGTGAGAGGATCGGTGCCCGCGACGCGGAATCGTCCTGGCCCTGTCCGACCGGGACGCATCGTCCTAAGGCACCGGTCGGTTGTCCAAATCTCCTCTCCCCGCGCCGGGGAGAGAGGTTCTCCCGGAGCCCCGCGGCGGGTCAAGCCACCAGCTCGCGCAGTCGTCGCAGGTTCTCCGCGTCCGGGCCTTTGTCCTCGAAGCCGGGGACTTCCAGAAAGCCGGGCAGGGCTTTGAGCGCGGAATGATTCACGACGGCGCGGAAGCCGGCCAGCCCGATCTCGCCTTCGCCGACGTTCGCGTGGCGATCGCGGTGCGAGCCGAACTTGTCACGGGAGTCGTTCAGGTGCAGGGCGGTCAAGCGGTCGAGGCCGACCGCGCGATCGAGCTCGCCAATCGTCTGATCCAGCTCATCCCGGCTGAGAAGCGGGTAGCCCGCGGCGAAGACGTGGCAGGTGTCGAGGCAGACCTGCAAGCGCGGTGGCGCGCCGGCCCGTTGGATCAGCTCGCCAAGGTGCTCGAAGCGGCCGCCGATACTGTTCGTGCCGCCGGCGGTCGTCTCGAGGAGGAGCGGCGCCGGGCCGGGCGCCTGATCGAGAATCGCCTTCAACCCTTCGACCGCGAAGGTCATTCCCGCTTCGTGGCCACCGGTCCCGCTCGATCCCACGTGAAAGACGACGCCCATCGCGTTCAGACGATTCGCCCAGGAAAGCTGGTCGATGACGGAGTCGATCGACTTCTTGCGCAGCTCTTCGTCGGTCGTGCCAAGGTTGATCAGATAGGGAGCGTGGAGGAGGATCGGGCCGAGGCCGGACTCCCGCTGGGCCGCGAGGAACTTCTCGACCGCCTCGTCGGAATGATGTGCCTTGAGCCAGCGTTGGGGCGCGGCGACGAAAATCTGCAGGCAGTCGGCGGTGATCTCTTTTCCGCGCTCGATCGCCCGTTCCAGCCCGCCGCTGATCGAGACGTGTCCACCAAACCGCATCAGCCCACCAGGTCCAGCGCCTCGGCGAGGTCGGTCAGCCGGCAAGTGAACGTCGGCGTATCGCGTAGGGTGTACGCGCTGGCCTCGGACTCCCGCAGCTCCATCACCAGATCGAGGAAGTCGTTGAGATTGTCGGTCTCGAAGGCGACGACGAACTCCTGGTCGTCCAGCCCGAACGAGTAGGTCGTGTTGATCTTCACCGTCGGGTACTTGTGGCCGACCTGAATGTGAACGTCCATCATGCGCTGGCGTTCTTCCTTGGGAAGGGAATACCACGGCCGCGTCTTGACGAACGGATAGACCACGAGGTACCTGGCATCGCTCGGGTCAATTCGGGTCCGGACGCCGTCCTGGCCCTGGTGGCGATGGGTGGTGACGTAGGTGGACCGTCGGGTCATCGCCAGGTAGTGGTGGGGCGAGGTCAGATAAGGCGCCAGCGCGGTATGGTTGACCGCCGCGGTGGCACGGGTCAGCAAGTCGAGGTCCTCGGTCGCGCGCCAGACCAGGAGGTCGACGTCGCCGCGGGTACCGACCGTGGTGTAGGTGCGAACCAGCAGATCGTCGGCGAACTGGTTCACCGCGTCGGCAAGCTCGCGCTTGTCGGCGCACCGCTGGGTATCCGGACGCGACCGCCAGGAGGGATCGACCTTGTAAAAGCAAAAGCTCACGAATTGACGCTGGGACACGATGTTCACTCCATTTTTGAAAGAAGCCAGAACCAGTTCGATTATAGCAGGTGTCAGCCCAGGATAACCCTCGGTTATCCCTTCAACCCGGATAACACGACCCCCTGCCGAAAGTAGCGCTGGAACGCGATGAACAGGATGACGATCGGGATGCAGATCATCGCGGTGGCGGCCATGAGGAGTGTCCACTGAGTGCTGTACTCTTGCTGGAAGATCGACAACGCCAACTGGAGCGTCTGCATCGAGGTGGTCTTGACGATGACGAGCGGCCAGAGGAAGTCGTTCCAGGTATCCTGGAAGCTGAAGATCGCCAGCGTCGCCATGGCGGAGCCGGTCAGCGGCACGTAAACCCGCCAGCAGATCGTGAACTCGCCGGCCCCGTCGATCCGCGCGGCGTCGGCGAGCTCGCCGGGCAGGGTGAGAAAGAACTGGCGCATCAGAAAGATGCCGAACGTGCCGACGATGTGAGGGGTCAGCAGGCCGTGGTAACTGTTCAGCAGACCGAATCCGCCCTGGCCGTTCAACCCGTTGCCACCGACGAGCGGAACGTCCTTCAGGAGGACGAAGAGCGGCACGATCGTTACCTGGGGCGGGACCATGATCGTCGCCAGGGTCAGCGCGAACAATGGGCCGCGCCCGGGAAAGGGTAGGCGCGCGAAGGCGTAACCCGCGCCGCCGCAGAGCGCCACCTGGAGGATCGCCGAGGCGATCGAGATCGACCCGCTGTTGAAGAAAAACAGGGTGAAGTTGGCGCTTTGCAGCGCGGCCGGATAGTTCCCAACGTCCCAATGGGTGGGAAGGAAGGCGTAAGGATCGAGCACGACTTCCTCGGGCAGCTTCAGCGAGGTGACGAGCATCCAGAAGACCGGTAGCAGAATCGCCAGGCAAAGCAGCGCCGACGGAAGGTAGAGGAGCACCTTCGACCCCAGCGGCTTCGGGGCGGCCCAGCCCCGGCCCGTCACCAGCACGCCACCCTGTTCGGGGATGGGCTCGATCACAGCTCATACTCCTGATCGCGGAAGAGGCGCCGGTTGACCAGGGTCAGCGCGACGATCGCGACGAAGAGCGCGAAGGCCTGGGCGCTCGCATAGCCCATCTTGAGGAACTGGAAGGCGGTCAGGTAGATCGTGTAGACGACGGTCTGGGTCGCGTCGACCGGCCCGCCGTTGGTCAGGACGAATGCCTGAGTAAACATCTGCATGCCGCCGATGCACCAGATCACCACGACGAAGAAGAGGGTTGGGCCAAGCATGGGCAGGGTAATGTGGCGAAACGAGGCCAGGCGATTGGCGCCATCGATCGCCGCCGCTTCGTAGAGCGACTGGGGAATGCCCTGAAGGGCGGCCAGAAAAATGATCCCGAAGAAGCCGATGTCGCGCCAGATGCTCATGATCACGATCGAGAGCATCGCGGTGCTGAAATCAGTCGTCCAGTTCACCGGCGCCAGACCAAACGTGGTCAGAAGGTGGTCGATCAGGCCGTAGATCGGGTTGTACAGCCACGACCAGATCAAGGCTGTCGCGACCCATGAAATTCCTTGCGGAATATAGATGATGGTGCGAATCGCACCCATGCCGCGAAGCTGATTGCGGATCAGGAGGGCGACAAGCAGCGAGATCGCGGTGCCGCTGGGCACGATCATCGCGACGAACTCGGCCGATCGCTCGACCGACACGACGAACGTGCCGTCGGTGATCAGCCGATTGTAGTTCGTCAGGCCGACCCAGTGCGGCGCCTGAATCAGGTTGTAATCGGTGAAGCTGAGCAGCAGGGCAAGGGCGACCGGCAGCCCACTGATCAGGATGAGC
>JBOGTX010000377.1:0-2392 GCA_050695695.1 Chloroflexota bacterium | reverse complement strand
GACGACCGGGCGCGACGCTCGCCGCTGAAGCTCTCGCGCCAGGCTTCGCTCGCTCAGAGATCCGGTCACGACCACGCGACGACCGTAGGCTTGCTGAACGTCATCGGCGAGCGCGGCAAACCGCTCGATCGGCCAGTGCCGACGCGGGTCCGACGCGCCCGGGTGAACGACGACGTACTCCCCCGCCGACAGGCCCGGCCAGACGAGGCGCAGCCGTTCCTCGTCCCCGGGAACTTCGGGCGCGTCGAGATCCGTCCCAGCGCTCGGCACGCCAAGCTGTTCGACGAGCTCGAGGTAGCGCATGACTTCGCTCTGGTAATACTGGTAGGTCAGATTGTGGTCCAGCCGGGTCACCCCGGGGCCGGTCAGGCCAAGCGAGTGGCGGGCGCCCAACCGCCGAACGAAGGGATTCGACTCGACACCCCCACCGTGCATCTGAATCGCGAGATCGAACCGTTCGTCCTGGCACCAGCGAAAGAACCGCGCCGCCTCGGCGTCGGCCACCTTCGGATCCCCGTCGACTCGTCGAATTCCCGGGTACGGAGGGACAATCCGGGTTCGGTGAATGTAGGGATATCGACCCTCGACGAACTGCATCATCCACGGCAGACCGAGGAAAGTGATCTCGGCGCGGGGAAACCCGGCCGAGAGTGCCCGAAGCGCGGGAGTCGCGAAAAGAAAGTCGCCCAGCCCGTTCGCCCTGAGCACCGCGATGCGTCGGATCGAGTCGGCGTCGAGTCTCATCATGGCTAGATTGCCGCCGCGCAGGTAGAAATTATGAAAGGGTCAACTATGCAGGGGGTGTGCCAGGGGTGGCGAGGAGACTCGCGTTCTCGCCTTGAATCGCCCGCTCGATGGTCGCGAAGTCCTGGTCGGACAACACGTGGACGTTTCCCTGAAACGCGAGGTGCCAATGTTGGGCCGGCCACTTCTTCACGAAGTCGAGCTCGGGAAGGAGCGTCAGCGCGGGCAGGAAGTGACCATCGGGCAAGACGGCGTCGGGGCGAACGTCGAAGCGGTACGGATAGTCCTCGTCAGCTTTCTTCGACTCGAAGAGCGGCTCGTGGGACTCGAAGAAGGTCGACGTCGTCGTGAACGTGCCGGCAAACGCCATCTGACCGACGGTGTAGAAGGCGACCCGGTCGCCGGGTCGGACCCGTTCGGCCTTCCGAAGGTGGCGGCGCTTCATCGCCAGCACCGTGAAACCGGTCGCGCGGGCGCGCTCGAAGTTCTCTGGCGAGCTCACCAGCATCCAGCACGTTCCAGCCATCTCGCGAAATCCCCTTCCTTACTATTCCCTGGGGACACGTGGAAATTGGGGGCGGAGAGGGTGGGATTTGAACCCACGAGGCTCATCACCTGCCGCTTTTCGAGAGCGGTGCCATCAACCACTCGGCCACCTCTCCGGGCACGACGGCTATCAGCAATTATACCACGACCGGAATTGGCGCGACAATCGCGGTCTTCCTCGCCATGTGAGCCGTCCTCGGCCAACCCTCAGGCGAGCGCGACGACGGTGATCTCTACCCGCGCGCCGGCCGGCAAGGCGGTCACCCCGACCGTCGTGCGCCCGGGTGCGTCGGTGGTGAAATACCGCGCGTAAACCTCGTTCATTTGCGCGAATTCGCCGATGTCCACCATGTAGACGGTCGTCGCCACGGCGTTGTCGAGCGAAGAATCCGCCGCTTCGAGAATCGCCTTGATGTTCTCCAGCGTCTGCCGGGTCTCCGCGGTGATCCCGCCGGGCACGATCTTGCTCGTTCGGGGATCGATTCCCTTCTCGCCCGCGACGAACACGAATCCGCCAGCCTTGATGCCCTGATTATAGGGACCGATCGGCGCCCCGGCCTTGTCGGTCCGGATGACCTCTTTCATCGCCGTCCTCTCTATCCTTCTCGAGTTGGGATGTAACCTACTGCATCAAACGAGCACGAGCCGCCTGGTCCGTTGGCGCGGACCAGCGAGCGCGCCGGTCGAATTTCGGTGAAATACGTCGAATACACTTCATTCACCGAGGCGTAGTCCGCCATGTCGTTCAGGTAGCAGGTCACGTGCAGCACGTGGTCGAGATCCGAACCGGCCGCCTCGAGGATCGCCTTGAGGTTTTCGAGCGCGTTCCGCGCGGCGGCCCGGATGTCGCCCGCCGGTGCCTCGCCGTGGATCGGATTCTTCGTGCCCACCGAGGCCGTGTAGACGAGGTTGTTCCAGACAATTCCCTGATTGTACGGTCCGGCGGGAGGATTTGCTTTGCTCGTCGAGATGGCTCGCTGCTCCACCGACTCCTCCAATATGGTTTTAATGGCGTGGCCTCTAGTATACTCAATGGCCGCCGATTGAGTGAAGGCACGACGACACAGCAGGATCACGCACAGTCGTTGGGATCTTCACGGGG
>JBOGTX010000376.1:0-4079 GCA_050695695.1 Chloroflexota bacterium | reverse complement strand
GACTCGATGACCAACCTCGCCGCGCCGGAGGTCGGCGACCTGTTCGCCGCGCTCCAACCAATCGACGAGACGACCAACCGCCGCCTGCACGAGCGGCTAATCGCCGACGCCGAGCAAGCAGGGATTCTCGACGTCGCCTATCGCGCGCTCGACACCCCGGTCGGTTCGCTGCTGCTGGCGGCGACCGAGCAGGGACTGGTGAGGGTCGCCTTCGCGACCGAAGACCATGCCAGGGTGCTGGCGACCCTGGCCGAGCGGATCAGCCCTCGGGTCCTCCGTGCCCCGCGACGCCTCGACGCCGCGGCGCGGGAGATCGACGAGTACTTCGCCGGCCGCCGCCACGCCTTCGATCTGCCCTTGGACTTCCGTCTCAGCCATGGGTTTCGGCGCCAGGTGCTTGCCCAATTGCCCTCGATCGGCTACGGTGAGACGACCAGCTACGCCGCCCTCGCGATCGCGGCGGGCAGCCCGCGGGCTGCCCGTGCGGTCGGCACCGCCTGCGCGACCAACCCGTTGCCGGTGGTCGTCCCGTGCCATCGGGTGGTGCGTGCCGATGGGTCGATCGGCCAGTACGCCGGCGGGGTCGCGGTGAAGAAGGCGTTACTCGCCCTGGAGGCCACCGAGGGCAACCGCCGCGGCGGCGCGATCTTCCATGACGCGACCTAACCTCGGGAGGCGACGCGACAATGCTGGGCAAAATCGTGGAGTTGACGAGTATGCGACCACCGGTCGGGGCGGTTCGTGAACCGCCTTCTACCACGGTTTAGGCGATCGCCGGACCAGTCGTGGCCCTTCACGTGGTAATGGCGAAGCTCTACTTCCTCGTCGGGCCGGACGGCGAGCCCTACCCCAGTGAGACGCCGGGCGAGTACGGCGGTTATCGGCCAGGCAAGATCTACGGCCGGCTGGACTGTCGTACCGCGTTACGCGCGATCGCGCGCGGCGGGTACGTGAAGCATCGCGTGTTCTTCGCCGACGAGGCCACCGCGATCGCGGCCGGGTACCGGCCGTGCGCGCGGTGCCTGCCGGAGAAGTACCGGGCGTGGAAAGCAACGCGGGGAACCGACGATCACGCCGAAAATCTCCGAGATTTGGAAAGTCCTTACCTCCTCGATGGAGAAGTTATCAACCCTGGACAGCCAGCCGGGCCGGAGCTACGATGATCGGTGCCATCGGTTCGCCGGACATGCGATGGGGCATCAATTTTCGCTCGACGAGAGCGCGACCGGACGGTGCGCGATGTATGCCATCAAGTCAGGGATCGGCGGGAGCAATGTTCTTGGGGCCAACCTGCTCCCCGACAAATCGGGAGCTAGCTTCCGCGTCTGGGCGCCGTACGCGGACGCGGTCGAGGTCTTCCTCGCGCCCGCCGCCGATCAGCCGGCTCAAACCGTGCCGCTCGCGGCCGACCCGGCCGCGCCGGGGTACTGGGCGGCCGTCGTCGAGGGCGTCGCGGCCGGGCACCTCTACCAGTTCCAGATCACGAACCGAGGCGGCGATCAGTACGATCCGGGCGGGCCGCTCCGGTCGCGGGTCGATCCCTGCGCGCGCGAGGTCACCTCGTCGGACCCGAGCGGGCCGGCGCGCGTCGTCGATCCCACCAGCTTCATTTTCACGGCGCCGTTCCGCACCCCGGCCTTCGCGGACTTCATCATCTACCAGGCGCACGTCGGCTCGTTCGCAGGTCGGGGCGACGGCATCACCGTCTATCGGGACGCCAACGGCGGGACCGCCAGCTTCGACCAGTTCGAGAGCAAGCTCGACCACGTGCGTGGGATGAACTTCAACGCGATCCAGTTCCTACCGACCGGCGAGTACCGGGGCTCGGAGGGTGAGGCGTACAACCCGAGCAACTACTTCGCCCCGGAAGTCCTCTACGGCACCGCCGACCGCCTCCGCCGCCTGGTCGACGCCTGCCACCGCCGCGGCCTCGCCGTGTTGTTCGACGTCGTCTACAACCACATGGACCCCACCCACAACCTCTGGCAGTTCGACGGGAATACCGATCACCGCACCGACGAGGCCAACCCGGCGACCGGCGGTGGGATCTACTTCAGCCGGGTCGAGACCGGCTTCGGCCGGCGCCCCGATCACGATTCACCGGACGTCCAGCGGTTCTACGTCGAGAACGCGCGGATGTGGCTTCGCGAGTATCGCGCCGATGGGCTGCGGTTCGACTCGGTGGTGAACTTCTCGCGCGGCGGGCTCAAGGCGATCGTCGGGCAACTGATCGGCGAGTTCCCGGACAAGCTGATCTACGCCGAGGACAGCGACCCCGGCTACGTCTTCGGCGACCTCGGCTTCCGCGCCTGCTGGGACATGGGAAGCGCCGACGGCTTCGCCCGGGCGATCGGCGACCGCGATCTCGGCGGCCTCCAGAGCCTGATCGGTCGCTTCGGCTATCCCACGGCCGGTAGCGCGATCAAGTATCTGCTTGGCTCGCACGATCAGATCTTCAACCAGTGGCGCTACGACGGTGAGAGCGGGAGCTGGGTCTGGGACAAGCCCGGCGGCGGAGGGCTGCGCGAGAACCGCTACTTCGTCGAGCGGATCGGCGGCGCGGTCACCGGGCGCGAGAACTGGTACGCCCGGGCGCAGGCGCGCCTCGGCTGGGCGCTGAACGTCGCCATGCCCTGCACGCCCATGCTCTTCATGGGCGGCGAGTGCCACCACGACGGCTACTGGAACCCGGCCGACGACCCCTACGGGGATCATCGCTTCGACTGGGCGATCGCCGACGATCCGCTCGGTCGGCCGATGCGCGACCTGGTGCGCGACGTCAACGCCGTGCGCTGGGACAATCCCGCGCTGCGCTCCGATAACGGGCCGCTCTTCACCCACTTCGATCCCCAGAATGGCGTGCTCGCGTTCAAGCGCTGGAATGACGCGGGAAACGTCGTGCTCGTCGTGGTCAACCTGAGCGACAACCAGTGGGACGATCCGATCTACGGGGTCGAGGTCGGGGGCACCGGCGATCGTTGGACGGAGATCTTCAACTCGCAGGCGCCCCAGTACGGCGGCTGGTCCGACTCCGGCAACTACCTCGCCGACCTCCGCGTCGACGCCGCGGGCCGGATCTCGATTCGCCTTCCGAAGTGGTCGGCGTTGATCTTCCGCGAGGGCACGACGTGAGACGTGGGGACAGGGAGACGCGGTGCCGATCTCCCGCTGCCCCAACATTCGGGATGTTTCATGCCGGCAGATTCAAGGGGAATAGGACTTTGGCGATGACCGTGACCCCCTATTCCGACGTCAACGCGCTACTGGCGAATCTCCAATCGAGGATCCGTGCCATTCTCGGCGAGAAGCTCGTCGGCGCGTATCTCTCGGGGTCCCTGGTGACCGGCGATTTCAACCACGACGTGAGCGACGTCGATCTAATCGTCGCGACCTCGACCGATCTCGATGATCAGGAATGCGCCAGACTGGCGGCGATGCACGAAGACGTCGACCGAGAGTATCCCCGGTGGACCGGCCGAATCGACGTGAGCTACGTGCCGTTGGCCGCGTTGCGCGAGTCAAGCCCCGGCCAGCGGTACCCGGTCAAGTACCCCAGCGAGCCCTTCCACTGGGAAGCGGCGGGATCGGACCTGATGATAACGCGATACATTCTCCGGGAGAAAGGCGTCGCGCTCGTCGGGCCGGCGCCGCGAACGCTCGTTGGCCCGGTCTCGCGCGACGACCTGATCGAGGCCGTCCAGCAGGCGTGTCGGGAGTGGCGCGAATACGTCAAGGACACCCGGTCGCGCAACGGGCAGGCGTTCGCGATCCTGTCGATGTGTCGGGCGCTCTACACGGTGATCCGGGGAGAATTCGTCTCGAAGCGGCAGGCCGCGCTCTGGGCCAAGACGAGCGAGCCGGAATGGGCCCCGGTGATTCGTCAGGCGCTCGCCTGGTGGCAGGACGCGGATCTCTGGCGGAACGGGCGAATCGATCACGACGAGACGGTCCCGGCCACCCGGCACTTCGTCAACTCGGCGATCGATCGGGTTCTCGGCGAGGAGCGGCCGCCGGAGTCGCCATGAGCCAATGGAGAAGCTCGGGCTTTCAAGGCAGAGCTTGTCGCTTCGCCTGTCGCG
>JBOGTX010000375.1:0-7866 GCA_050695695.1 Chloroflexota bacterium | reverse complement strand
CTCCATTTTCAATGGAGAGGGGGAACCCGAGAGGTGCGCTCGGCGCGCCGCGTCGCTCTCTCTTCGCCATCTCCGATGGCGAGGGGCAGGGGTGAGGCCCCGTCCGGCCCGGGTCAGGAGTGATGATGCTCCGAGCAATGCTGCTCACCCTCCTCGGATTCGCCATCGGCCTCACCCTGGCCTTCGCCATCGCGCTCGGCGCGCGCTCGACCGCCCGCGCGTCCGCGCAGGGTAACCAGTATTCCGTCTTCCTGCCACTTGTCGACGGGCCACCGTCGTGCAGCATCGCGCCGACGCTGCTTGGACCATCGAACGAGGCCGTGGCCGGCACGCTCGCCCCGCTGTTCCAATGGGTGCCGATCGACGATCCCAACGCGACGTCCATGACGCTCCAGGTCGCGTCGGACGCCTCGTTCGACGATCCATCGGTGATCGCCCAGGTGAGCTTCGATCCCACCTCGGCGATCTGGACGACCGGTCAGACGCGGCTGCCCGGCAATCTCAGCCCCTCGACCGTCTACGACTGGCGAACGTTCGTCAGCTGCGGCAGCGGGCAAGGACCGTACTCCGCCACCTGGTCCCTGACGACCGCCGGCCCGGGCGGGCCGTTGCTGGCCGCGCCGACCCTCGTCTCACCCCCGTTCGACTTCAGCCAGGCGTCGCCAAGCTCGCTCACCCTCGTCTGGCAAACGGTCTCGGGCGCGATCGATTATCTGGTGGTATGGTTTCCGGCCGGGTCGGGCTCGATCAACTTCACCTACGTGGCCGATACCCAGAGCGGCACGAACCAGCAGGTGACGATCGGCGCCCTGAACCCCAGCACCGAGTATCAGTGGTACGTTCAGGCCCGAAACTACTATGCCGACGGTAACGGCCAGGGCCAACCGTGCTCGGGCACGCCCTGCCTGATTCAGCCCTGGCAGTTCTCCACCGCGTCGTCTGGCGTGGCTTCGACGCTGGCCACCCGGCATTCCCCCTTCTCGCGCGCGACCTTCGTCGGACCGCGCCCAGCTCGACCGTCCGCGAAGTAGCCTCGGCCATCGCGGCTAGCCCGTCTTCTCTATTGTGCCGGCGGGCCAGCCTGCCCTATAATGCGCGCCGTTGGCGATCGAGAAAGGTGGCTGGGTGCGCGTCTGGTACCGTCGAATCGTCGGACCGAGGAGCGTTCGGATCGCGATCGCGCTGCTCGTCCTGCTCGCGGGCAGCGTTCCCGCGGCGGGAGCGGCGGCGGACGCGGGGCCATCGACAGTGACTCTCCCCGGGCACGTCTTGAAAATCCTTCCCACGACGACCCGGCTTTCCTCGGTCGCGCCGGGGCAGTCGCTGACCCTCACCGTCGCCCTCCGCCCGAGCTCGCCGGCCGGATTGAGCGCGGCCGCGGCGCGCGCCCGGTCGGTAGGGCAAGGATCGAGGGCATTCCTGTCGCCCCAGGCCGTGGGGCAGAGCTACGGGCAGTCGGCCGCCACGATCGGGGCGCTGGCCAGCTACTTCGCGAGGTTCGGTCTGACGGTGGCTCCTCCCCGGCCGGATCACCTCAGCTTTCAGGTGAGCGGGGCCGCGGCCCAGATCGAGCCGGCGCTGTCGGTCTCGCTGGCAAACTACCAGGACCGGCGCGGGCGCCGCTTTTACGCCACGAGTAACGACCCGCGCCTCCCCGCCAACCTGGCGGGCGCGGTTCAAGCAATCTTCGGTCTGGATAACTACGCCGTCATGCGGCCGCTCCGCGCGGCCGCGGCGGGAACGCCGGGTGCCTTCGCTCCGGCCGACCTGCAAGCCGCCTACAACGTCACGCCGCTCTATCGCCAGGGCTTGACCGGCGCCGGTCAGACCATCGCCATCCTTGGCTGCGACACGTTCAACATCTCCGACATTCGGGCCTTCGAGTCGACCTTCGGGCTGCCGACCGCGCCGATCCAGACGACGAGCATCGACGGCGGCGGCTCCGGCGCCAGCATCGAAGGCACCCTGGACCTGGAGTGGAGCGGGGCGATCGCGACCGGCGCGTCGCTGATGTACTACAGCACGCCGTACGACAGCAACGGTAACGGGTGTACCTTCCAGGGCATCTACGACGGGCTCGGTAAGGACGTGAGCGATAACCAGGCGAGCGTCTTGAGCATCAGCCTTGGCGCGTGCGAGGCGTCCTATTCGGGCTCGGAGTCGATCCAGGCGTTCGAGAACGAATTCTCCGCCGCGGCGGCCGAGGGGCAGAGCATCATGGTCGCGAGCGGCGACTCCGGGGCGTTCGGGTGCGCGGATGCCTGGGGAAATCCGATTCTGGGGGTTGCCTATCCGGGGTCCAGCGCCTACGTGACGTCCGTGGGCGGCACGTCGCTCTCGGTCAACGGCGACGGCTCCTACGCCGGCGAGTCGGCCTGGGGATCGGAGAGCGAGTGCGGCGGTCCGTGCGGCGGCGGGGGCGGCGTCAGCCAGATCGTCCCGAAGCCGTCGTGGCAGGCCGCGGTGAACTCGTCGTCGAACCGAGAAGTACCGGACGTTTCCCTGAACGCGGATCCCGCGACCGGGAACCTGATCTACTACACCGGCCCGAGCTGCCAGCCACAATGCGGGCTGAGCTCCGGCTGGGGAGGCACGAGCATCGCCGCGCCGCAATGGGCCGGCCTCGCGGCGATCGCGGACCAGGCCGCCGGGCACCGCCTGGGTCTCCTCGATCCGCAGCTGTACGGACCCACCGTGGTCAACGCCCAATCGTCGCCGGTCCAGCCCTACCACGACGTGACCTCCGGCAATAACCTCTACTACTCTGCCGTGCCTGGCTGGGACATGGCCACCGGCTGGGGCTCGCCCAACGCGTGCAATCTGGTCAGCGATCTCGTCGTCGCGGCCAAGCTCGCCGGCGCGACGGTGTCGACGCCGAATGCCCCGGGCAGCTTCCGGGTGTTCCTGCCGGTCGTTGTCAATTACGCGTCTGCGTGTGGGCCCTGATCGCGATGAATTCTCGGAACCACTCGTAAGGTTCCGGCTGCTTGTCACCGGTCAGGTTGTCGCAGGCGAAGAACGCGAGGTAGAGCTCGAGGTGCTCGCCGAGCAGGTCGCACAGCCGCGCCGCCCGCTCCTCGGCCCGCGGCCACTTCTCGTCGCGGGCGCCGACGCGCCAGGCATTGAACGCGTCGTCGTGGGTCCGGGTGACCAGAATCGCGCCCGGGTCGTCGGTGAAGCGGGCCAGGAACGCGGCGGCGCGCGCGGCGTGGTGATTGTCGCCGGAGCGGGGCAGGCGCGGATCCACCGCGTGCTTGAAGGTGTCGTGGACCAGCGCGATCAGCCGCAGCCGAGCACGGTCTGGCGAGTCGCGCTCGAGGCGATCGACGTTGCGGAGCACGTCGGCAACGTGGTCGGCGATCGCGCCCTCGGGATGGCCGGGGCGCGGCTCACCCCACCAGATCCCCGCCCGCCAGGCCGGATCCGCGGCGATCCGCCGTTCGAGATCGGTCTCGAGCCCGAACGGCAGCGAACGCTCCGGTCCAGCTAGACCGGGCGGGTTGGGCAATTTTGACGTGGCACTCAGATCATTCATCGTGGCAAGTCCGCGCGATGGAAGGTGTCCGCACATTCTCACAGATTATGACAAATTGTACCACGGGGTGGGCGGCTAAACGAGCGCGGCTGCCTTCCAGAGCGCGTCCATCGACTCGCCGGCGGCGCGCGCCGCGCCCAGCGGGTCGGTGGCGGCCAGGTCGACCAGGCGCTTGCTGAACGGCTCGGGCGTGACCGGTCCGTCGTAGCCCATGCGCTCGAGCTTGCGCATGAACGCCACGAGGTCCATGACTCCGGTCTCCATGGGAAGCGCGCGGACGTTATCGATTTGCTCGCCGCGCGGAATGCCGGCCGGCGCGTCGTTGACGTGGACGACGACGACGTCCTGGGCGCTGATTCGATCGAGATCGTCCACGCTGCCGCCGGAGGTATACAGGTGCCAGGCATCCAGTAACACCCCGACGTTGCCGGTTCCGATGGCGCTGGCCAGGTCCATCAGGCCGCCCAGCGTGTAGATGAACTCGTGGGCGTGACCCGTTCGCGACGTCGTCGGGCCGATGAACTCGATGCCAAAGCGACACCCCTGGTCGCGCAGAACCTCGGCGATCGGGCGAAATCGCTCGACGTGCCAGGTGAAGTTCGCCGCGTAGTCGCGCTCGTCCGACGCGGGCGGCATGAACGTCGCGGTGCGGGTGCAGCCAAGCTCGCGCCCAAGCTTCGCTAATCGGGGCAGCGCCGCGAGGTCATCCCGCCAGCGATCATCCTGGCGCCAGGCAACCGGCAATCCCCATTGCCCCGGCCGGACGCCGGCCGTCGAGAACAGATCGCGCACGTAGGTGACGCCGCGGGCCTCGGCCAACTGGGCGGCCTCGCGAATATCGAAGTCGATGCCCCCGAAGCCGGTCTTACTGGCTAGACCCAGCGAGTCGGCAAGTGACGTCCCTCGCAAGCCGATCGCGCCCGGGCTGAGATTCTTGAACATCCGTCCTCCGTTCTCCTATCGGATGCCCGCGCCCCTGAGCGTTGTTCGGCGGCGCGCGGTCGAGTGGCCACATGTTATCACGTCGCGACCGGGGAGGAGCCTTTCCTTCTCGACCGCCCGGTCGATGCGCTAGAATAGCCGCGCGTGACGGTCAGACGTCCGAGGAGGGTGTGCCAATGAAAGTCCTACTGCGCGAGCGGGATCTGTCCGACGAGTACGTTCGTTTTGCCTGCCAGATCGGCTGCGATGGCTTCGATATCCATAATGAGAACAATCTGCCGGGCGTGGCCGAGCGGGGATACGCCGACGCCGAGGGGGTCAAGGCGCTCCTCGGGCGGTTGCGCCGCTGGGGGCTCGAGGTGTATCGGATCGCGCCGCCAACGCCAACCAACTATCTGCTCGGCCAGCCCGGCGGCGACGTCGAGGTGGACAACCTCTGCCGAACCCTCGAGGCGTTGGGCAAGGCCGGGGCGCGGTTCATGTCGATGCCGCTTCACCTCGTCCACCTGGGCTCGAACCCGGCCTACAAGGGGTTCGTGAACCGGGTCCACCGCGGCGGCTACACCATGCACGGCTACGACGAGGCCGAGATGCGCCGCCAGTTGGCGGAGTCGCCGCCGGAAGTCACGATCGACGTCGAGGCGCACTTCGAGCGCTCGGTCAAGCTTTACGAGCGCCTGCTGCCGATCTCCGAGGCCTACGGCGTGCGACTGATCCTCCATCCGTCGGACCCGCAGCGGCCGGACACCGAGTTCTCGCCCCGGCGCTGGTCGGCAATCCTCGACGCGGTGCCCCACCCAAACGTCGGGCTCCTGTACTGCGTGGGAACGCGCTACGAGACCGGCACCAACGTCTTCGACGACATTCGCGCCTTCGGCCGGCGTGGCAAGATCTTCCACGTCCACTTCCGCAACGTTCGGGGAACAATGCCGACGACGGCCGGCTACGAAGAGATCGCGCTGCACGACGGCGACATGAACATGTTCCGCGTACTCCAGACGCTCAAGAGCATCGGCTACGACGGCGGGATCCAGATCGATCACCTGCCGCGCTTCGACGGCGATACCGCCTTCCAGGGCATCGCCTCGACCTACGGCGTGGCCTACGTCAAAGGGCTCCTGGCAGCGGCCGAGGTGGTGCGCGGCCGGGAATAGGTGGGGCGCTCGCTACTCTTCGTGGGAAACGGACGCGCATCCGGCCGTCGTCAGGAAACGTCCAGGTCGAACACGTCGCACAAGCCACGAGCGATCGCCACCATATCGTCGAGGGACAGGGATGATGGCTGAGGGCGACGGCGCATGTCGAATTGAGTGACGGGAAAGACCGTCGCGTCACCACGGCAGGCACGCGCCGCGCGTCCCTCGATCGACGGGAAGGCCTCGCCCCAGGCTTTCTGCCGGGTCGTCGTCCGCACGGCGATGGCTCCCCGACCCATCGCGTTCCAGCGTTCGTCGGAGACGACGACGTAGCGTTTGGTCTGTCTCGTTGGCCCAATGGGCGGCCCCGCGTCGTAGATCTCGCCCCAGCGGGGGATCGGATGCGCGCCGGCAACCGGAGGCGGGGCGACCGGGGGGTCATCGCAGAGGCTTTCCAGATGGAGAAGGTCCGCGAGGCCCCGCCCTACTTTCTCAAACTCGCCCGGATCGGGAACCAGACGAATCTCCTGCAAGCGGCTCGTGGGAAAACTCGCGAGAAAACCGACCGACACCTGGAGAGGTGGAAGACGGAGATGCGGAGTCCAGGGAGTGGAATCGACAATGGAATCGAGAATGTCCACCGAGGCGAGTGGACTCGTCTCACTCTATCCCTCAGTGTTGGGCTGCTGGAACCGGCGTGCCGCCGACGATTACGCCGCCCTGTTTACCGAGAAATGCAATCTGGTTGGCTTCGATGGAAGCCAGATCGATGGACGCTCCGAAGTTGCCGCGCATCTTCGTCAGATCTTTGCCGACCATCCGACCGCGGCCTACGTCGGGAAAGTAAGAGAGGTACGCTTTCTCGCGCCCGAGGTCGCCATCCTGCGCGCGGTCGCAGGCATGGTCCCGCCGGGGCAGTCAGACCTCAATCCAGCCGTCAACGCCATCCAGACGATGGTCGCCACGATGCATGAAGGCACCTGGACGATCGAGCTGTTCCATAATACCCCCGCCGCCTTCCACGGGCGCCCGGACCTGAGCGAGCAGCTCACCGAGGAACTCCGAGCCGTGCTCCGCGGTTCATGATCCAGTCGCGCTGGGAGGAGACGGCGGCTCTCGCACTGCCTAAGACTCGTCGTCCGCAGCCTACTTGAGACCCAGGCGAGGCACCTAGGCGGCTCGGATCCGCTTCCAGGCGGCTCACTCTTGTAGCTCCTCCGGAGACTTCGCGGCCGCGTGCTGCCTCACGAGCGCTTCGTGAAGGATCTGAGCGTACCAGACGCGCAGGGCTTCGTCGATTACCTGGCTTCGATCCATACCGTGGTACTCCCGAATGTAAGTATCGACATCTCCAGCAAGCCGGTGCTCATCGACGGCGAGCGTCTGGCGCAGCTGATGATTGATTGCGACATCGGCGTGTCGACGTTCAATGTCTACGAAGTCAAAGTGATTGACCAGGGATATTTTTTGGATGAGTAGGGGATGGGCATAGGAGCTAGTCACCGTCTTGAAGGAGAGATGGCACGTCTCGCGCGCCGTGAATTACCCTCACAATCTCGATAGGACGCTTGGCGGGGTCGTAGGCTATCAGGTAGGAAAAGACTGTCCAGAACTTCAGAGGAGCATCCGTCAGGTCTTCGCGGTGGTGCCCCGCCTCGGGAGTGCCGCCAAGGAAGCGAAGCGCTTCCCTCAGCTCGCGCAACACGTAGCGCGCAAGACGTGGGCCTCCCTGCTCGACAAGATACGCCTTAATGTCGTCCAGGTCGTCTTTCGCTTTGCGGGTCAGGCGGTAGCTCGGCATTTACGCCTGGCGCGCTTCCAGCGCGTCTAGCTCGGCTTCCAGGCGATCAAACTCAGTTTCGCCGTCAACCAGATTGCCGCGCCGCTGCGATTCCAGCCCTTCGGCGATCAGCTTGCGAACCTCCGCCTTGTGCTGGTCACGCTCTTCCATCAGGCGCAACGCCTCGCGGACAACCTCGCTGGCGGAATTGTAGCGGCCAGATTGCACCTTGTTCTGGACAAGCTGCTCCAGCTCTTTGGTCAGGTGAATGTTCATCGTCAACGCTCCACGCGGTCGGCATTCCCCACAGGAAACATACCATTATGGCCAATAATGTCAATGTTGGCCATCATGCAAGGCGGAGTGGGTTCACGTCGCCAAAGGGAACCCTCGTAGCTCCTCCAAACGATGGGCGATGGCCGGGGCGTACCGATGGTCCAGCGCCCAGAGCAGACGCAGCACGGTGTGCCATC
>JBOGTX010000374.1:0-1622 GCA_050695695.1 Chloroflexota bacterium | reverse complement strand
GCGTGCCGGACCCGTTCTCGGTCCCGGTCGGCTGCGCGTTTTACCCGCGCTGTCGGGCGGCAAAACGCGACTCGTGCCGCGATCCGGTCGGCGTTCCTCTGACCGAGGTCGAGCCGGGGCACTTCGTGCGGTGTACGCTTTATGAGTGATCGCCAGCCGGTGCTCCTCGAGGCCATTGGTCTGAAGAAGTACTTTCCGATCCAGCGCGGGTTCTTCCGCCGAACCGTCGGCCACGTGCGCGCGGTGGACGGCGTCGACCTGGCGATCCACGAGGGCGAGACGCTCGGGCTGGTCGGCGAGTCGGGCTCCGGAAAGACGACCGTCGGGCGGCTGATTCTTCGGGCGACCGACCTGACCGATGGCACGATCCGCTTTCGCCGGGATGGGCAGCTGATCGACCTCAGTCACCTGCCGCGTTCCGAGCTGAGGCCGTATCGGCGCGAGGCGTCGATCATCTTCCAGGATCCGTTCTCGTCGCTGGATCCGCGCATGACCGTGCTCGACATCGTCGGCGAGCCGCTCCGGATCCATGGGGTGGCCGACGGGGACACATTGCGGGCGCGAGTACGCGAGCTGTTGCAGCTGGTGGGCTTGCGCGTCCAGCACATGAACCGCTACCCCTACGCCTTCAGCGGCGGCCAGCGCCAGCGCATTGGCATCGCCCGAGCGCTCGCCTTGCAGCCCCGACTGATTGTGGCCGACGAGCCGGTCTCGGCGCTCGACGTGTCGATCCAGGCCCAGGTGCTGAATCTGCTGCGGTCGTTGCAGAGTCAATTCGGCCTGGCCTACCTGTTCATCTCGCACGACCTGGCGGTCGTCTCCCACGTCAGCCAGCGGGTCGCGGTCATGTACCTCGGTGGCATCGTCGAGACCGCGGCGGTCGACGCGCTCTACGACCGCCCGCGTCACCCTTACACCGAAGCGCTTCTGTCGGCCATTCCCAAGTCCGATCCCGACGAGGCGCGCGCGCGGATCATTCTGCCGGGCGACATCCCGAACCCAGCGAACCCTCCGACCGGTTGCCGCTTTCACCCGCGCTGCCGCTACGCCCGCGACGTCTGCCGGGCCGAGCGCCCGTCGCTACGCGAGGTCGCGCCCGGTCATCAGGTGGCCTGCCATTTGGCCGAAGAGCTGACGCTAGCCGGGGTGAAGGTGCCGACGCTGGCGTGATGCGACTGGAGATCACCGTCGTCTTGATCAGACGGACGAGGCATCCTGTCGATCGGGTTCAGCCACCGACCCACTTGCACGTATTCCCGCGTTACCCCGGTGACGATCTGTCCATCCGGTGGTGGCCGGATTTACGGTTGGCGACGAAGGGGGAGGCGGAGGAAGTCCTCGCGGGACCAGGGATGGTAGGTGAGCCCGAGGGCAATCGAGGGGTTCGGCCAGTGGGCGGCGAAGGGTGAGATGCGGGCAGATACAGCTTACGCCGCTAAGCCAAAAGTAATAACATGAATAATATGAGCAGAACATACACTTATCTTGCGGCACTCGACGGCGTGATATGCGCCTATTTCATCATCAACTTATTGTTCTTTGCCCATGAACGAACTGTGCGTAATGATGTGGTGCAAGGCATCCTCATTGGAATCGGGCTGGCGTTTGTCACGGCCCAAATT
>JBOGTX010000373.1:0-2243 GCA_050695695.1 Chloroflexota bacterium | reverse complement strand
GCGATCACTTTGAGACCGGGCACGTGGGCGAAGGTCGCTTCAATCGACTGCGAGTGATAGAGTCCGCCGTGGATGCCGGCCCCGTAGGGTGTCCGAATCACGATCGGGCAGCCCCAGGTCCCGTGAGTCCGGTAGCGCAGGCGTGCCGCTTCGTTCACGATCTGGTCCATCGCCGACCAGATGAAGTCGGCGAACTGGATCTCGGCGACCGCGCGATACCCACCGATGCCGGCGCCGATCGCCACCCCGACGATCGCCGATTCGGCGAGTGGGGTGTCGATGACCCGATCCTCGCCGTAGCGCGCGATCAACCCCTCGGTGGTGCGAAAGACCCCACCGCGCAGGCCGACGTCCTGTCCCAGCACGATCACGCGCTCGTCGTTCGCCATCTCCTCGTCGAGCGCGTCGTGGACCGCCTGGAGCACGTTTTTGACACTCACTGGCCCTCTCCCGAAGCCTTCAGGTTGTTTCCGCGAAGATGTGGGTGAGCAGGTCGGCGCCGTCCGGGGGCGGCGCGGCGTCGGCGTACTCGACGGCGTCGTCGACCTCGGCGGCGATCCGGTCCTGGATGTCCTGGTCGGATGCCTCGTCCAGGATTCCCAGCGCGATCAGGCGCCGCTTGAAGGCGGGGATCGGATCGCGCGCCAGCGCCGCGTCGAGCTCCTCGCGCGGGCGATAGAGGCGGTCGTCGTCGTCGCTGGAATGGGGAGTGAAGCGCGCGACCTTCGCTTCGATCAACGTCGGGCCGTCGCCGGCGACCGCCCGGGCGCGCGCGGCTTTCGTCGCTTCGTATACCGCGATCGGGTCGGTCCCATCGACGAGGACGCCCGGCATGCCATAGGCGGCGGCGCGCGATGCGACGTCTTGAATCGCCATCTGCTTGCGTTGGGGGACCGAGATGGCGTAGCCGTTGTTTTCGCAGAAGAAGATCGCTGGCAGGCGGTGAACCGCCGCGAAGTTGAGCCCCTCGTGGAAGTCGCCCTTGCTGCTCCCGCCTTCGCCGAAGTAGGCGACCGCGACAGCATCCTCGCCGGAGAGCTTCGCGCTCAGCGCCAACCCCACGGCGTGGGGAATCTGGGTCGAGACGACGCTGGAGCCGCCGACGATGCGCCAATTCGGGTGGCTGAAGTGCATCGCCAACTGGCGCCCGCCGCTGCTCGGATCCGCGGCCCTGGCGAAGATGCTCAGCATCACCTCACGCGCGGTCATGCCGACCCCGACCACCAGCGCGAGGCTGCGGTAGTAGGGAAGAAACCAGTCTCGACCACGGGCGAGCGCACAGGCGCTACCTACCTCTGCCGCCTCGTGCCCGCGGCTGGTGATCACGAAGTGAGCGCGTCCCTGGCGACTGAGCGCCCAGGCCCGCAGGTCGAGCGCGCGGCTGAGCGCCATGCGCCGATAGATGTCCAGCAACGCCTCGGCGTCCAGGTTGCCGATGGTGGCGTTGGCGCCCGGTTGCCGACGTAGTGAAATCGCCACGATGCTATCCTCCATCGGGGAATGGATCTGACCGCGTCCGCGACGTCAGCCGTGATATCCCAGGGCCCGCGAAATGGCGGCCGCCTTCGAGCAAAGCGAACGCGCCAGGTCCGGAACGCGCGCGTCGGCGATCCGGACGATCGGGCCGGAAATACTGAGGCCGGCGACGGCCTGGCCGGTATGGTCGCGAATGATCGTTCCGACGCAACGCAGGCCGGCCTGGGTTTCTTGATCGTCGATTGCCCAGCCCTGGCGACGCACCGTTTCCAGGTGAGCGCGCAGCCGGGGCAGGTCCAGGTGGTCCAATTGCTCGTCGGTTGCTCCGTCGGCGAACCGACGGGTTAGCTCGGCGTCGGCGAGCTGGGCGAGCAATGCCTTGCCAGACCCGCTATGCTGGGCGGGAAGGCGTCCGCCGATTTGCGAGACCATGCGAAAGGGATTGTCGGTCTCGACCTTGTCCACGAAGACGATGTCGGCGCCGTCGAGAATCACCAGGTGGGAGGTTTCGCCGCTTTCTCGGACGAGCTCGACCATCGATAGATGGGCGGCGCTCTTCACATCGAGCGAGTTGCCGACCAGGCTACCGAGCTCGAAGAGCTTGAGCCCAAGGCGATACTTGCCCGAGCGCTCGTCGTGCGCCAGGAAGCCGCGATGAGTGAGCGAGGCCAGCAGGCGGTGGACCGTCGCGCGGGGAAGATCGAGCGCCAGGGCGAGCTCGGCAACACCGAGCTCCTCGGTCCCGTCGCGGAACGCCTCGATCAGGT
>JBOGTX010000372.1:0-2200 GCA_050695695.1 Chloroflexota bacterium | reverse complement strand
CCCGACCACTCAGTTCCCGGACAAAAAGATCAGCGGCCCGGGAGCGTTCAACCCGGAGTGACATTCGGACCACGAAAGACACCAAATGGCGCGAATCGCCGCGAAACCAGGGCGCGTCACCCGTTCCCTTTTCGCGTCCGTTTTCGTGCCGTTTCGCGGGTCTCGTGGTCCAAACGATCCACCGGGGACCGCGGCCCATAGGAAAGGAGGCGTTGAAGCATGGCGGTTGAGACAGCCGATCGACCAACTAGCGAGCTCACGAAAGAGCAGTTGCTGGCGCTCTATCGGCAGATGGTGCAGATCCGGAAGACCGAAGAGCAGCTTGCCCGCGCTCACCAGGCCGGGCTGGTCCACGGGGCGTGTCACACCTACGTGGGCGAGGAGGCGGTGGCAACCGGCGTCTGTGCCCATCTACGCGCCGACGACACCGTGATGAGCACCCACCGCGGGCACGGGCACGCGCTGGCCAAGGGGGTGAGTCCGACCGAATTGATGGCCGAGCTGTTCGGGCGATCCACCGGCTGCTCGCATGGCCGGGGCGGCAGCATGCACATCTTCTCACCCGAGGTCGGCATGCTCGGAACCAGCGGCATCGTCGGACCGAGTATCCTCATGGCGACCGGCGCGGCCTACTCGTTCAAACTGCACAAGACCGATCGGGTCAGCACCGCCTTCTTCGGCGACGGGGGCTCAAATAACGGCGCCTTCCACGAGGGGCTCAATCTCGCCGCGATCTGGAAGCTACCGGTCCTTTTCGTCTGCGAGAACAACCAGTACGCCACCGAGGTGCCGTTCGCGACGGTGGCCGGCAATCCGATCGTGGCCGAGCGCGCCAGGGGCTATGGCATCCCCGGGGTCCGGGTCGACGGAAACGACGTCGTCGCGGTCTACGCGGCCGCGGGAGAGGCGGTGCGCCGAGCGCGGTCCGGCCAGGGGCCAACCCTGCTCGAATGCGTGACCTACCGGACCCGTCCCCACTCCGAGGGCATGCGCGACTCCGGCTACCGGACCCGCGAGGAAGTCGAGGAATGGCGCGGGCGCGACCCGATCGTCCGACTGCGCGATCAGCTTCGGCTGGAGGGCACGGCGACCGCCGACGAGCTGCGCCAGATCGACACCGGCATCCAGGCCAGCGTCGACGAGGCCTTCGAGCGCGCCAAGAACAGCCCCTACCCTGACCCGAAGACCGCCCTCGATCACATTTTTTGTGTCAGGGAAGCCTGATGGGAGAAAAGCATGCGTGAATTGACATTTACGGCGGCGGCTCGGGAAGGGCTGGCCGAGGAGATGGCGCGCGATTCATCGATCTTTGTCGTCGGCGAGGGAATCGGCGCCCGGGGCGGCAACTTCAACACGACCGAGGGGTTGTTCGCGCTCTACGGTCCCGAGCGGCTGCGCGACACGCCGATCAGCGAGCGCGGCTTTACCGGCCTGTGCACCGGCGCCGCGATGGCCGGGGCGCGCCCGGTCGTCGACTACATGTTTTTCGATTTCGCCCTGGATGCGTTGGGCGAGCTCATCAATCAGACCGCCAAGATCCAGTACATGAGCGATGGCCGGCTGACCATGCCGATCGTCCTGCGCGGCTGCATCGGTGTGGGCAACGCGGCGGCGACCCACCACACCGGCGCCTACTACCCGATCTTTACCCACCTGCCGGGGTTTCGGGTCGTCGTCCCGGTCACCCCGCGCGACGCCAAGGGCCTGCTCAAGACGGCGATCCGCTCGGACGATCCGGTCGTCTTCATGGAGCACCGTGGGCTGCTCAACACCCGGGGACCGGTGCCCGAGGATGAGGAGCTGATTCCGTTCGGCAAGGCTCGGATCGCCCGTGCAGGGAAGGATGCGACCGTGGTGGGCATCGCGGTGATGGTCAACAAGGCGCTCCAGGCGTGCGAGGTGCTCCAGAGCGAGGGCGTCTCGGTCGAGGTGATCGACCCGCGCACCCTTGCCCCACTGGACATCGAGACGATTCTCGAATCGGTCCACAAGACCGGTCGTCTGCTGATCGTGGACGAAACCTACGCGCCCTGCGGCATCGGGGCGGAGATCGCGGCCCAGGTGATGGCGCGCGGCTTCGACGACCTGGACGCGCCGGTCGCCCGGCTCAACGGTGCCCACACTCCGATTCCCTACAGCCCGGCGCTCGAAGCCGCGGTGGTCCCGAATCCCGAGACGATCGCCCAGGCGATTCGGGATC